>JARKSS010000475.1 GCA_029974175.1 Vicinamibacterales bacterium | reverse complement strand
GCCCCCCCGCCTCTCGACGTGCAGTCACCCCAAGGGGGCGTTGCGATCAGGCCTTGACCAGGCGACCCAGAGCCCCTTCCGGCAGCCGCACGGCGTTCCGGGTGTCGATGACGAGCGGTACCTTCGCGTAGAGCGCCGGGTTCTTGAACGTCGAATGCCCGGTTGACAGCACCACCGCGTCGTAGGCGCCGAACGCCTCGGCGTCACACGCGATCGACTTCAACTGCACGTTGTGCCTGCGCCCCGGCCTCGCCACGGGGAAGAACGGGTCGCAGTAGTCCACGACCGCCCCGCGCTCGCGCAGCAGCTCGATGATCTCGTAGGACGGCGACTCGCGGTCGTCGTCGATGTCCTCTTTGTACGAGAGACCGAGGACGAGGATCCTCGCGCCGCGAATCGCTTTCCCGTCCTCGTTGAGCGCCGCGACCGTCTTGTCCACCACGTAGTGGGGCATGTGGGTGTTGACTTCGCCGGCCAGCTCGATGAAGCGCGTCCACATGCCGTATTCCGCGGCCTTCCACGAGAGGTAGAACGGGTCGAGCGGGATGCAGTGGCCGCCGAGGCCGGGCCCGGGGTAGAACGGCGTGAAGCCGAACGGCTTCGTCCTGGCCGCCTCGATGACCTCCCACACGTCGATGCCCATCCGGTCGAACGTCATTTTCAGCTCGTTCACGAGCGCGATGTTGACCGAGCGGAAGATGTTCTCGAGCAGCTTGGCCGACTCGGCCACCCGTGCGCTCGAAACCGGCACCACCTTGTCCACGGCAGCCGAGTACAGCGCGACCGCGGCGTCGGTGGACTCCTTGTTCACGCCGCCGACGACCTTGGGAATGATCCTCGTGTGGAATCTCGGGTTCCCCGGGTCTTCACGCTCGGGGGAGAAGGCGAGCAGGAAGTCGCCGGGCGTCTGGAGGCCGGAGGCTTCGAGGATTGGCTTGACCTCTTCGTCGGTCGTGCCGGGATAGGTCGTGGACTCGAGCACCACCAGCTGCCCGCGGCGCAGGCGGGCCGCCACCTCGCGCGTGCTGTTCACGACGTACGAAAGGTCGGGCTCGCGGTGCCGCCCCAGGGGCGTGGGGACGCAGATCAGGATGGCGTCACACTGTCGCAGCTCGTCGAAATCGGCGGTGGCCCTGAAGCGGCCTCCCTTGATGGCGGCCGCCACGCGATCGGCGCCGATGTGCTTGATGTAGGACTCGCCCCTGCCGAGCGCCTGGACCTTGGCGGAGTCGGAATCGAAGCCGACGACGCAGAAGCCGGCTTCGTTGAACACGAGGGCGAGGGGGAGCCCGACGTATCCCTGCCCGACGATTCCCACCGTGGCCTGGCGCGCCTGCACGCGCTGCAACAAGTCGTTGACCATACGCCTCCTTGCGACTCTCCCCGAAGCTGCAGTGTTCCAGCACTCCGCGCGAAACGCGCTCAAAGTCTCCCCAAGGGAAGACTTTTGTCACAATCACCGCCCCGCCGACGGCTGCAGCCAGCCTTGCCTGCCGTTTCTCGGCTGTTTCTCGGCTCTCATGTCCGGTAGAGTTGGCATAGGGCTGGCACAGCCATCGACCGGACAGCCGCAGCCTGCGCTCGCAGGGAAGCCGCCGGCGTCACGTCCAGGCTCTGCATAGACACTGCCAGCCGCCGGGCTTTCAAGAAACTGGAGGTTTCGACCGATAGAGCCAAGTGGCCGGCCTGCAACCTCCTTACCGGCTGGGACCCGAACACCTATGGTCACACCAGACGTCCTCGCGCTCGACGCCGCCGCCACGGCTGCCGGGATTGAACAACGAATCCGGGACCTGGTGCTCGGCACTCTTCGCCGGCGCGGGGCCGTCGTCGGCCTGTCAGGCGGCATCGACAGCTCTGTCGTCGCCAGCCTGTGCGTGCGGGCACTGGGCGCCGGGCGCGTGCTGGGGCTGCTGATGCCCGAACGTGACTCGTCGGAGGACGCCGTCAGGCTGGGGCGGCTGCTCGGCGAGCACCTGGGCATCACGCTGGTGGTCGAAAACATCACGTCGATCCTCGAGGCGGCGGGCTGCTACGCCAGGCAGGACGAGGCCATTCGCGCCGTCTTCCCGGAGTACGGAACAGGGTACCGGTGCAAGATCACGCTGCCCTCGATCCTGGAAGGGAACCGCTTCAACCTCTCTGAGCTGACGATCGAGGCGCCGACGGGCGAACGCAAGGCCGCGCGGATGCCGCTGACACCGTATCTCCAGCTGGTGGCGGCAACCAACTTCAAGCAGCGCACGCGGGCGATGCTCGAGTACTACCACGCCGATCGCCTCAACTACGCCGTGGCCGGCACACCCAACCGGCTGGAGTACGACCAAGGGTTCTTCGTGAAGCATGGCGACGGGGCGGCCGACCTCAAGCCGATCGCGCACCTCTACAAGACCCAGGTGTATGCCCTGGCCGCGTTCCTGGGCGTGCCCGAGGAGATCCGCCGGCGCCCGCCGACGACCGACACCTTCTCGATGCCGCAGTCGCAGGAGGAATTCTACTTCGCCCTCCCCTACCAGAAGATGGACCTGTGCCTGTACGGCCGCAACCACGGGATCGCGGCCGCCGAGATGGCCGAGGCGACCGGCCTGACGCCCGAACAGGTGGAGCGGGTCTACAAGGACATCGATCAGAAGCGGCGGACCACGGCGTACCTGCACATGAAGCCGCTGCTCGTCGAACCCGTCCCGGAGGTCGGCGGCTGATGTGCGGGATTGCCGGCATCGTCTCGCTGCGCGAAGGCCTCGAGGCGCCGGGCCTCGAGCCGGTGGGCGCGATGATCGGGGCACTGCAGCACCGCGGCCCGGACGAGGCGGGGATCTACCGCGACGAGCGGGCGGCGCTGGGACACGCCCGCCTGTCGATCATCGACGTGGCAACCGGGCAGCAGCCGCTCTCGAACGCCGACGGCACCCTCTGGATCGTCTTCAATGGCGAGATCTTCAACTACCTCGAGCTCCGGGACGAGCTGACCGCCCTCGGCCACCGGTTTCGCACGCGGAGCGACACCGAGGTGATCGTCCACGCGTACGAGGCGTGGGGCGAGGCCGCCTTCGAGCGGTTCAACGGGCAGTGGGCGCTGGGGCTGTGGGACAGCCGCGAGCGCAGGCTCGTGCTGGCTCGCGATCCGTTCGGCGTGCGGCCCCTCTACCTGTGCGAGCAGGGCGGACGGCTCTACTTCGCCAGCGAGGTGAAGGCGATCTTCGCGGCCGACCCCGGCATCCCGCGCGCGCTCGATCCGGTGGGACTGGAGCAGGTGTTCACCTTCTGGACCACGGTGCCCCCGCGAGGGATCTTCCAGGGAGTGACCGAGCTGGAGCCGGGCTGCGTGCGCACCTACCATCAGGGCACCGTCCGGCAGCACCGCTCGTGGGAGCCGCGATATCCGGTCGGGGCGGATGGCGAGTTTCGCGGGAGCCTGGACGACGCGGCCGAGGCGGTCCGGGCCGCGCTGGAAAAGGCCACCGCCCTCCGGATGCTGCGAGCCGATGTGCCGGTGGGAAGCTATCTCTCCGGCGGGCTCGACAGCTCGCTGGTGGCGGCGCTGGGCCTTCGAGCCAAGGGCAGCCGCTTCTCGACCTTCTCGCTGAGATTCGAGGACGCCGAGTACGACGAAACCTCGTACCAGCGCCTGATGGCCGACCACCTGGGGAGCGACCATCACGAGGTCGTGGTGTCGCGCCGCGACATCGCCGAGGTCTTCCCCGACGTCGTCTGGCACACCGAGCGGCCAATCCTGCGGACGGCCCCCGCTCCCCTCTTCCTGCTGTCGCGGCTGGTGCGCGACTCGGGCTTCAAGGTGGTGCTCACGGGCGAAGGGGCCGACGAGATGTTCGCCGGCTACGACCTGTTCCGCGAGGCCAAGGTGCGGCGGTTCTGGGCGCGGCAGCCCGGGTCGAAGTGGCGGCCGCTGCTGCTCGAGCGGCTGTATCCGTACCTCCAGCGCTCGCCGGTCGCCCAGCGCGCGATGATGCGCCAGTTCTTCGGACGCGATCTGGCAGACTGGCAGGCGCCTGGCTTCGGCCACCAGCTGCGATGGGCGGGGACGTCGGCGCTGCGCCGGCTCTTCGCGTCCGATCTCCGTGCCGCCATTGGCCCGCACGACGTCGTCGGGGAGCTGCTGCAGGGGCTTCCCACCGACTTCGGGAGGTGGACGCACCTGGCGCAGGATCAGCACCTCGAGATCGTGACCCTGCTCTCCGGCTACCTGCTGTCGTCGCAAGGTGACCGGATGCTGATGGCGAACTCGGTCGAGGGGCGTTTCCCGTTCCTCGACCTCGAGCTGGCCAGGCTGGCCGACTCGCTGCCGCCCGCCTACAAGCTGCGTGTCCTGGACGAGAAGCACGTGCTGAAGCGGGTGGGGGCAGACCTGCTGCCGCGCGAGATCCTCGAGCGGAAGAAGCAGCCGTACCGGGCACCCGATGCCCTGGCGTTCACCGCCCCCGGCACGCCGGCGTGGGCCCGCGAGGCGGGAACCGAAGCGGCGATCGCCAACGCTGGCGTCTTCGAACCGGCCCCGGCCCGGGCGCTGCTCGAGAAATGCTTCTCGGGTAGGGGGGGCGGGCAGTTCTCGAACGCCGACAACATGGCCGCCGCCGGCATCCTCTCGACGCAGCTCTTGCACCAGTCGTTCGTGCAGCGCAGGCCGCAACCCGGTCCGTGTCGGCCGCTGAGCACGCTCGTCGATCGAATCGGGGCCGGTGAGAGGTCCGGCGTGTGATGCTCGTGCACGACTTCCTTCGCGAATCGGCCGAACGGACGCCGGATGCGATCGCGATCCTCGAGCCCGCGGCCTCGGCCACCTACGCCGAGGTGAACGCGCGGGCCAACCGGGCGGCGCACGCGTTGATGGACGCGGGCGTGCGGCGGGGCGACCGCGTCGTCCTCGCCATGGACGACGGCATCGAGTCGGTTGCCTGCTACTTCGGCGCGATGAAGGCCGGTGCGGTGGCCGTACCGTTGCCTCCCGGGGCGCACAACGACCGGCTGGCCCGGGCCGTCGGCGACTGCCAGCCCACGGCCGCGATCGTGAACCCGGCGACGGCCCGTGACCGGGCGGCGCGCGAGGCGCTGGAGACGGTGCCGGCGGTGTTCGTCACGCGGGTGGATGGTGACTCGGAGGCCGGTGGGGCCTTCCGGGCGTGGACCGTCGCGGCGGCGGCGGCCCCTCATGGCGAGCCCGGCGTCCGGATGATCGACCTCGACCTCGCGGCCATCATCTACACGTCGGGCAGCACCGGCGCCCCGCGCGGGGCGATGCTCTCGCATCTCAACATCCGCTCGAACACCGAGTCGATCGTGGAGTACCTGCACCTCACGGCCGCGGACCGCGTGATGTGCGTGCTCCCCTTCTACTACGTGTATGGCCTCTCGCTCCTGCACACGCACGTGAAGGTGGGCGGCTCGGTGATCGTGGACACCCGGTTCGCCTTCCCCAACGTCGCCCTCAAGAGGATGCGGGATCTCCGCGCCACCGGCTTTGCCGGCGTGCCATCGACTTTTGCGCTGCTGATGCACAAGTCGAACCTCACGCGGATGGACTTCCCCGACCTGCGCTACGTCACGCAGGCGGGCGGCGGGATGCCGCCGGCGCGCATCCGCGAGTGGCTCGAGAAGGGACCGAAGGCCCCGTTCTACGTGATGTACGGGGCGACCGAGGCGTCGGCGCGGCTGACCTACCTCGAGCCGGCGGACCTCGAGCGGAAGCTCGGCTCGATTGGCCGCGCGATCCCGAACGTCGAGATGCTGGTGGTGACCGACGATGGCCGGATCGCGGGCCCTGGCGAGGTCGGCGAGCTGGTGGCGCGCGGCTCGAACATCTCATCCGGCTACTGGAACGACCCGGAGGGGACCGCCGAGCGTTTCGGCCCGCTCGGCTACAAGACCGGCGACCTTGGGTACGCCGACGAGGAAGGCTTCCTGTTCCTGGTCGGCCGCAAGCACGACATGATCAAGGTCGGCGCGCACCGCGTGGGAGCGAAGGAAATCGAGGACGTGCTGAACGAACACCCGGCCATCTCGGAGGCGGCCGTCGTCCCCGTGCAGCACCAGATCCTGGGCGAGGCGCCGCTGGCGTTCGTCGCGCTCCGGCAGGAGGCCGTCTTCGACGCGTGGGACATCCAGTCGTTCTGCCGGGCGCGGCTGCCGGTTCACAAGATCCCGATCGAGTTCGTGCCGGTGCCTTCGCTGCCCAAGAGCGCGATCGGGAAGATCGACAAGCTCACGCTCCGGCGGATGGCGGCCGAGCGCCCGGGCCGGGCGACCGAGACCGTGGAGGCGCGGTGAGACACGGGACTTCGCTCGTCGTGGCGTGGGTGGTGCTTGGCGCGGCCGCGTGTGGAATTGCCGCGTGCGGAGGAGGCGGCGTGGAGGAAAGGCAGCCCGTTTCCGGGACCCGGACGAACGCGACTCGCGGGCTATCCAGCCTGACCGCTGACGAGAAGGCTCGGCTGGCGGAGCGGCGTATCTTCTTCGGCCATCAGTCGGTCGGCTCGAACATCATGGAAGGCGTGAAGGCCCTGGCGCGCGAGCATCCCTCGCTGGGGCTTCGCGTCGCGGATCTCGCGGAAGCCGGCCCGGGCGCCCCGGGCGTCTTCGTCCACGACAAGGTCGGGCAGAACGGCCAGCCGGCCGGCAAGACTGACGACTTCGCCGCCAGGCTGGATCGGGTTCTCGCCGGGCGCGTTGACGTGGCGCTGCACAAGTACTGTTACATCGACATCAACGATCGCACCGACGTAGCCGCCCTGTTTGCGCACTACCGCCGCACCATGGCGGCGCTGCGCGAACGGCACCCGGGCGTCACGTTCGTGCACGTGACCGCCCCGCTCACTCATGTCCAGAAGGGGCCCAAGGTGCTGGTCAAGAAGGCGATCGGCCGTGCACCGGGCGGCTACCTCGAAAACCTGCGGCGCGAGGCGTTCAACGACCTGATGCGCCGC
>JARKSS010000465.1 GCA_029974175.1 Vicinamibacterales bacterium | reverse complement strand
CTGGCACAGATGGACCAGGCGGCCGGCTCGCGCGCGGCGAGCGCGCTCCAGGCGCTCGATCGGGCCCTCGGCGAGCTTCCGTCGCTCGAAGCCCGGTGACCTCCATGCCGTCGCGTGAGCAGATCCTCGAGCAGATCCGCCAGCGCGTGCAGCACCCCGCGTCGGCGCGGGAGCTGATGCAGGTCCTGCGGATCCCGAGGGAGGAGCGCGCCACCTTCAGGCGCCACCTCAAGGCGCTGGCCGCCGACGGTCAGCTGATCGAGGTGCGCGGCAAGCGGTACGGCCTCCCCGAGAAGATGGACCTCGCGGTCGGCGTCCTGCAGATGCACGCGGGGGGCTTCGGCTACGTGCTGCCCGAGCGGGCGGACGAGCCCGACATCTTCATCCCGGCCGTTCATTTGAAGGAGGCGATGCACGGCGACCGCGTCGTCGCGCGCATCGAGCGGCTTCGCAACGGCGACCGCCCCGAGGGGCGGATCGTGCGGATCCTCACCCGTGCCAACCCGACCGTCGTCGGCCGCTTCGAGCGCGACGAGGTCGGCCTTGGCTTCGTGTCCCCGTTCGACCAGCGGCTGCTCGGGGACATCGCGGTGCCGCCGGGCGACACCGGCGGCGCGGCGCCCGGGCAGATGGTGACGGTGGAGATCACACGGTGGCCCACCGAGACACGCGGCCCGGTGGGGCGGGTGATCGAGGTCCTCGGCTCGATCGACGACCCCGGCGTGGACACCCGCCTCATCATCCGCAAGTACGGCCTACCCGACGAGCACGGCGAGGAGGCGGTGGCCGAGGCGCGGCGGATCACGTTCGGCTCCGAGGACGGGCGGCGGACCGAGGGCAAGGCACGGCGAGCCGGCGGACGGAGGACGAGCCCGCAGACGCTGCACGCCAGCCGCGAGGACTTCGCGGGGCGCACCGACTTCCGCGACCTGACGGTCGTGACGATCGACGGCGAGAGCGCGCGCGACTTCGACGATGCCATCTCGCTCGAACGGCTGCCGAACGGGCACTACCACCTCGGCGTCCACATCGCAGACGTCGCGCACTACGTGGCCGAGGGAAGCGCCCTCGACGCCGAGGCGCACGAGCGGGGGACGTCGGTCTACTTCCCCGAGCGCGCGCTGCACATGTTCCCCGAGGAGCTCGCGACGGGGCTCTGCAGCCTGAACCCGCGGGTCGATCGCCTGGTGCAGTCGTGCCTGATGGAGGTGGACCGGCACGGCCAGGTGGTGCGCTCGGAGTTCCACGACGGGATCATCCGGACCGTCGCGCGGATGACCTACACCGAGGTGAACGCGATCCTCATGGGGGAGAGCCCCGAAACGGCTGCCCGGTACGAGCCGCTGGTGCCGCTGTTCGAACGGATGCGCGATCTCTTCCAGCTGCTCAACGGCCGCCGGCGGCGCCTCGGTTCAATCGACTTCGACCTGAGCGAGTCGCGGGTCGTGCTCGGCCCCGACGGCCAGATCGAGGCCATCGTCGCGAGCGAGCGGAACATCGCCCACCGGATCATCGAGGAGTTCATGCTCCTCGCCAACGAGACCGTGGCCGAGTACCTCGAGGCCAGCGGCGTGCCCGGGTTGTACCGCGTCCACGAAGATCCCGACCCGCTGAAGGTCGCCCGCTTCGAAGAGTTCATCTCCAGCCTGGGGTACAGCCTGGGGGTGCCGTCGCACACCGCCCGCCCACGGCACTTCCAGGCGCTCGTGCGGAAGATCCGGGGCAAGCCCGAGGAGAAGCCGATTGCCGCGCTGATGCTGCGAACGATGCAGAAGGCGCGGTACGCGCCCGAGAACCTGGGACACTTCGGCCTGGCCTTCAGCAGCTACACGCACTTCACGTCTCCAATCCGCCGATACCCCGACCTGGTCGTCCACCGGCTGCTGCGGGCGGGGCGCCGGGGAGGCCTGAGCGAGGCCCGGCGCGAGGAGCTGGCCGAAGACCTGCCCGAAATCGCCCGGCACACTTCCGACCGCGAGCGGCGCGCCGACGAAGCCGAACGCGAGCTGCTGCAGTGGAAGAAGGTGCGGTTCATGGCCGACAAGGTCGGCGACGAGTTCGACGGCTTCATCACCGGCGTCGCCCCGTTCGGCCTCTTCGTCGAGCTGGTCGAGCACTTCGTCGAAGGTCTCGTCCACGTGTCCACGATGGCCGACGACTACTACCGGTTCCTGGAGGCCACGCACTCGCTCCGCGGCGAGAACACGCAGAAGGTCTACCGGCTCGGCGACAAGGTGCGCGTGCAGGTCATCCGGGTGGACCTCGAGAAGCGACAGATCGAACTCGGGCTCTCCGAGATTCTCGACGCGGTGCGGCACGAGGAGCGGCGCCCCGCGACGTTGCGTCGGCCGCGACGCCCGAAGGCGGCCGGGCGGCGCACCGAGCCCCTCCGGAAGCGGCCGCGCACCCAGAAAAGACGACGATGAGGGCAGGGCAGGGCACCAGGCGGCCGGCAGCGGGCCGCTGGGACGCGATAGGCGGCCGCCGGCCGCGTACGGGGCACTGAGATGCGGCACCTCATCCTCGGCACCGCCGGCCACATCGACCACGGCAAGAGCGCTCTCGTGCGCGCGCTGACCGGGACCGATCCCGACCGGCTGAAGGAGGAGCAGGCGCGCGGCATCACGATCGACCTCGGCTTCGCACACTGGACGGATGGCGAGGTGCACTTCTCGTTCGTCGACGTCCCGGGTCACGAGCGGTTCGTCAGGAACATGCTGGCCGGCGTCGGGGGGATCGACGCGGTGGTGCTCGTGGTGGCCGCCGACGAGTCGGTGATGCCGCAGACGCGCGAGCACTTCGAGATCTGCCGGCTGCTGCACGTGCCCGCCGGCCTGGTGGCGCTTACCAAGGCCGACCTCGTGGACGAGGAGATGCTCGAGCTGGCGCGCCTCGAGATCCGCGAGCTGGTGGCCGGGTCGTTTCTCGAGGACGCCCCCGTCGTGCCCGTGTCGTCGGTGACGCTTGCCGGCCTCGACGATCTGCGCCGCGAGCTGAGGGCACTGGCGGGCCGTGTCGAGCCGCGCCGTCCGCGGGGCGCGGCGCGCCTCCCGATCGACCGGGTCTTCTCGGTGAAGGGCTTCGGCACCGTGGTGACCGGGACGCTGGTCGCCGGGGCCGTGGAGCTCGAGTCGGAGCTGTCCCTGCTGCCCGCCGGCCGCCCGGTCAAGGTGCGCGGCGTCCAGGTGCACGGGGCCAAAGAAGCGGTGGCGGTGGCGGGGCAGCGCGCGGCGGTGAATCTCAGCGGCGTGGACCTCGACGAGGTTCACCGCGGGCAGACGCTCGCCACGCCCGGGACCCTCAGGCCCACGCGCGCCATCGACGCCCGCCTTCAACTGCTGCCCTCGGCGCGTGCGCTCAAGCACGGCGCCCGCATCCGCTTCCACCAGGGAACCGCCGAGGTGTTGGGCCGCGTGGCCCGCGCGGCCGTGCTGCCCTCGGACGGCGGGGACGGCCAAGCGCCGCCCGGCCAGGGAACCGAGATTCGGCCGGGCGCCGACGCTTACGTGCGGCTGCGCCTCGAGGCGCCGGCGGTGCTTGCCCGCGGCGACCGCTTCATCATCAGGGCGTACTCGCCGCCTGTCACCATCGGGGGCGGGCTCGTGCTCGATCCGCTGCCAGACCGGGGGCCGATCCGGACCGAGGCCTCGCGGCGCCGCTTCGAGGCGCTCGATCCGGCTCGCGCGGCGACACCACAGGAGGCGGCCGATCGCGCGCTGGCCGCGCTGGTGTCGTCGCGAGCGGCGGCGGGCCTGCCAGTCTCCGCGGTCGTCTGGCGGCTTGGCGCGGCGCCCGGCGAGGTGTCCGCCCTGGTCGAGCGTCAGGCCAGCGCGGGCACCGCCGTGCGCGCCGGCGACGTCCTCGCCGAGCCAGCCGTCCTCGACCGGCTCGCCCGGGCGGTGCTGCAGCTGGTGGGCGACCACCACCGCGCGCAGCCCCTGAGCGAGGGGATGCCGCGCGAGGAAGTGCGCGAGCGGGTGTTCGCGCGGGCCGCTGCCGGCTTGTTCGAACACGTGATCGACCGGCTGACCGCGGCAGGGCAGCTCACCGGCCGCGACCGCCTGGCGCTGGCCTCGCATCGCGTGTCGCTGTCACCCGAGGAAGACGAGGCACGCCTGGCCATCGAAGTCGCGTACCGCGCCGCCGGCCTGAAGCCGCCCGAGCCCGAGGCGATTGCCGCCGAACGCGGCATCGACCGGGCCACGCTCGACCGGGTCGTCAAGCTGCTGCTGAGGCAGCGCGTGCTGGTCCGGATCGAGTCGCTGCTGTTCCACGAGGAGGCGCTCGCGCGGCTGCGCCAGGAGATGACGGCCCTCAAGCAAGCCGCCGGCGCGGCAGCGCGGATCGACGTCGCCACCTTCAAGGAGCGCTACGGCGTGACGAGGAAGTATGCGATCCCGCTGCTCGAGTACCTCGATCGGGAGCGCATCACGAAGAGGGTGGGGGAGGGGCGGGTGCTGATCTGACGCGCTTCCTTTCCTGTCCTGCTCCTGCTACTCCCTGTTCCGCGTGGCCTCCCTGAATCCGCGGATGGCTTTTCCGAGGCCGCGGCCGAGTCCGGGCAGCCGGCTGCCACCGAAGATCAACAGGAGGATGGCCAGGATGACGAGCAGTTCCGGCACTCCGAGATGCATGATGGGTGTCTTCCCTCCGCGCCAGTGCGCGGTTCCAGTGTATCGCGGCCGTGTCGCGCGGGCGAGCGCCCTTGCCGGCGTCCTGCTGCTGGCCGCGTGGACCCCCGCCGGTGCCCGTCAGCAGCGGCCGCCGGCCCAGCCTCCGGCGCCGGTGTCCCAGCCCTCGCCGGCGGCGCAGCAGACGCCTCCAGCCGCCACCTTCTCGAGCGGCGTCCAGCTGGTCGAGGTGTATGCCACCGTGACCGACGCGAAGGGGGGCCTGGTGACCGGCCTCGACCGCGAGGCGTTCCAGGTGTTCGAAGACGGGCGGCCGCAAACCATCCAGGCCTTCGCGGCCGGTGACTTCCCGCTGTCGGTGGCCCTGGCCATCGACCGATCGGCCAGCATGGCGGGCGAGCGGCTCGAGCGGGCCAGGGCCGCGGGGCGCGCCTTCCTCGACGCCCTGCGCCCAGGCGATCAGGCCGCGGTCGTCTCGATCTCGAGCCGCGTCGAGCTGGCCGCGCCGCTCTCCACCGACCGGGCGGCCCAGCACGCCGCGATCGCGGCGCTGACCCCCTGGAGCACGACCGCGCTGCACGACGCCATCATCGAGGCCGTGAACCTGGTGCAGCCGGGAACGGGACGCCGCGCCCTCGTGCTCCTGTCGGACGGCGTGGACCGGTACAGCCACGCGAGCCTCACGCAGGCGCTCGACGCCGCCCGGCGCAGCGACGTGCTCGTCTACCCGATCGCGCTCGGGCGCCGGACGACCCCCCTGTTCCCGCGCCTGGCTGCGCTCACCGGCGGCCGATCGTTCCATCTCACCAAGCCCGCCGAGCTGCAGGAAACCCTGACCAGCATCGCCCGCGAGCTGCGCGAGCAGTACCTCATCGGCTACACGCCCGACCGGCCGCCGAGCGACGAGCCCGCGTGGCACGCCATCGACGTGCGCGTCAACCGGCCGGGCCTGCGCGTGCGAGCGCGGGACGGGTATTTCGGGAAGTAGAGGGCCACCGGTCCGATGCCAGCGTGCCCCAACGTCAGCCCCCGATCATTCCCCGTACTTGCAGCTTGGCCAGTTCCCACGCGAGGCGCACTTCGAGCGTGGCCGCCAGGCGGCGCCGCAGCGTGCGGTATGGCTGGCGGCCGGCGATCAGGTCCACCATCACCGCGCGCACGGCCCGGCTGCGGGCCAGCCCGTCCACCAGCAAACAGGCGAACTCCGACGAGAAGAAGCGCGCCTTGAGCGCCGCCGCCCGCGCCAGCTCTGGATAGATGGAGCGGCGCACCGACTCGGCGTAGGTGCTGGCCGGGTCGCCCGGTCCCAGCAGGGCCTCCGCCGCCAGCCGCCCGCTTTCGAGCGCGAAGTAAATGCCCTCGCGCGTCAGGGGATCCACCAGGCCTGCGGCATCCCCGGCGAGCATCCAGCGGCTTCCCGAGGGCACGGCGTCCGAGAAGTCGCCATACGGCAGCGAGGGAATCGGCCAGCTATAGCGCTCGAGGTGCAGGCCGGCCGGGAGGGTGGCCGCCAGCCAGCGGTCGAGCACTTCCCGCAGCCGAGCTGGCGTTTCACCCGCGGCCGGGGCGCAGATCCCAATGGCCAGGTGGTCGGGGCGTGGGAACGACCAGATGTAGCCCGGCGGGGCCGCCACGGTGTGGACGAGCACGGTGCGGCTCGTCGTGCCGTGTGCGTACGCCCCGACCGCGAGCGACAACTGGTCGCGGCGGAACGGGGCGAGCACGCGCCGGCGGACGAGGCTGTTGGCTCCGTCGGCGCCCACGACCCAATCCGCTTGCCAGTCTCCTTGGGCCGTGCGGACCGTCACCCCTTCCGCCGACACCTGGACATCGCGCACCTGTTCGGGGACGTGTTCCGCGCCAGCCTTGCACGCCGCCTCGAGAAGGGCCAGATCGAACGCCCGGCGGCTGGCGACGAGCAAGGGGGCATCGCCTGAGGAATCCACGGGGACCTCGGCCGCACGGCTGCTCGAGAAACCGCCGGTGGCAAACCGCGCCGCCGCCATCGGAACCGCCGGGACCACCGCCGGGTCGAAGGCCGCAGACGCCAGGGCGACGGCCCGGCCCGTGAGGCCGCCGCCGCACGGCTTCTCCCGCGGATGGCTGTGGTCGAACAGGAGGACACGAGCCCCTGCCCGGGACAAGTGCCAGGCGGCCAGCGAGCCGGCTGGACCGGCACCGACGATCGCAATGGGCCGACGGGGCATGGGTTGGGCCCGGCGCGGAAGGCTTGAAGCCGACCCCCATCAAGCTTACAGTAAAGCCATGCCTCACCCGCTCGTCCTCGCGCTCTTCCGCGACGTGTCGCGAGCGGCCTCGGCCGTTCGCGGCCTGCGCGAGGCGGGCCTCGGCCGCGACGACCTGTCGATCGTGGCCCGCAGCCACGAGGTCGAGGGGCGGCTTGCCGAGGCGCTCGACGCGTCGCCCGGCTCCGAGCTCGAGGATTCGGCGCCCGCCTCGCGGCTGGGCGAGCTCGGTGGCCGGGCGCTGGCCGCCATTGCCACGGTTCTGCCGGGAATGGGTGGCGTGATGTCGGCGGGGCCGCTGTCGGCCGAGCTGGCTGAGGCTGCCGGGCATGCGGCGGGCCGGATCGCGTCGGTTCTCCAGCGGGCGGGCGTGCCTCCCGAGCGTGCCGAGGCGTGGCAGGAGCGGGTCCGCGCCGGCGACCTGTTGCTGGGCGCCCACCTCCGGCACGGCGGCACCGCGGAGGCCGAACGAATCTGTACCGAGTCGGGAGCCGACGAAGTGGTCCTGGGCGAGTGGCGCTGAGAGGCCGCAGTGAAGGTCCGCTGCGCGTCCGGGCCGGTTCTGTGCGTGTGCGAACGAGTCTGTATGAGGTGAGGCGTGGCTGCAGTTGAGACAGGACGGTACACCGTAGGCGTCTTCAAGGACGTGGCCTCGGCCGAGCGCGGGATCGACGCGCTCAAGCGGCAGGGATTCCCCGAGGAGGCGTTGAGCGTGGTGGCCAAGGAAGGGCCCGAGACGCTGGCCCTCGTGCAGAAGGTGTTCGGGAGGGCGCCGAGAACGGTGGAGGTGCGGGGCCTTGGCCGTGCCGTCGCGATGGGGTCGCTGCCCGAGGTGCTGAACGAGCCGGACGGCGATCTGGCGAAATCGGGCCTCGCGCTCGCGTTCAAACGGGTCGGGTTCCAGGCCCACGACGGGCGAATCTTCGAGACGCTCACCGAGCGAGGCGGGGTGCTGGTGGCCGTCAGGAGCGAGCCCCGTGCCGCCGACGCCCTAACGACGCTGCACTGCTACGGCGGCGGCAACGCGGCGATCGGGGCGTGGACCGGCCGGGTCTGACCCGCAGCCAACCGCCTTCGGCGCGCGTCTAAGAGGACAGTGCCGCCTGACGCCTTGCGCGGACCGGAACGGGGCCTCGAGCGGCAGTAGACCCCGCGGGCAGGCGGAAGCCGGCGGTTTTCGAAGGCCGTGCCGAGGCACCCGATTTGCAGTTGCGGGTGCCGGAAACGCGCGCGATCATTGAGAGGCCGTTAGCGGGTCATCCTCGAGTTTCGATGTCAGACATTTCCACCCGGACCGACGCGGCGCCGACGACCGCCGGGCATCTTGCGGTACGTTTCGAAGACGAACACCCTCCGGATGTTCCGTTCCTCTTCGAGCGCCCGGAGAAGCACATCGGTCCCGCGTTCCTGGCCGCACTGGCCTGGCATGTCTTCGCGGTGGTCTTCATCCTGTTCATGGGGTGGTACGCGCCGCGCGCGATGGCGACCGAGGAAGTGGCGCCCGAGCCGGCACCCCTCGACCGGATCGTCTGGCTGAACGTGCCGGGGCCCGGCGGTGGCGGTGGCGGCGGCGGAAACCGGATGCCCGATCCCCCGCGCAAGGCCGAACTGCCCGGGCGCGAGAAGATCTCGGTCCCGGTGACCAAGCCGATGACGGCGCCGGTCCGCCCGGTCGAGAAGCCGGAGGAAACGCCGCCCCCCGCCCAGGAACTGACGATCCCCGCCCGCGCGATGGGGTCGTCCACCGAGACGCTGCCCGGGGCGATCGAGGGCACCTCGGCGTCGGCCTCGCTGGGGCCGGGCACCGGCGGTGGAGCGGGTACCGGCACCGGCACGGGGATCGGTCCGGGCACCGGATCGGGCCTCGGGCCCGGGTACGGCGGTGGATTCGGCGGCGGCGCCTACCAGCCAGGCGCCGGGATCGAGAATCCGAGGGTGATTCGCGAGGTGAAGCCTCAGTACACCGCCGAGGCCATGCGCGCGAAGATCCAGGGCGTCGTCCTGCTCGAGGCCGTGGTCGAACCCGACGGGACCGTGGGTGACGTGCGGGTGGTCCGGTCGCTCGACCCGGTGTTCGGCCTCGACCAGGAGGCCTTGAAGGCGGCCCGGCAGTGGCGCTTCGTCCCCGGCCGGCGCCAGGGACAGCCGGTGCCCGTGCTGGTGTCGATCGAACTCACCTTCACGCTCCGGTAGCCCGGCCGGGGCAGGCTTTCAGCAGCCGACGCCAGAACGAAAAGAAGGGCCCGGTGAACGTGTCCGCTCACCGGGCCTTTCAAGCGTACGCCGTCGCTGTCAGCCGCGGGCTGTCAGCAGCGGCGGCTTAGTACATCCCGCCCATGCCGGCGCCGGCGCCCGCCGGGGTCGTCTCCTTCTTCTCCTCCGGGATCTCGGAGACCAGCGCCTCGGTGGTGAGCAGGAGCGAGGCGATCGACGCGGCGTTCTGCAGCGCCGTACGGACGACCTTGGTCGGGTCGATGACGCCGGCCGCCACCAGGTCCTCGTAGGTCTCGTCCTGGGCGTTGAAGCCCCAGTTCTCGTTCGTGTTCTCGGCCACCTTCTGGACGACGATTGAGCCCTCGACGCCGGCGTTGTTGGCGATCCAGCGAAGCGGCTCCTCGATCGCCCGCTTGATGATGTTGGCGCCGATCTGCTGGTCACCCTCGAGCTTCAGCTCGTTCAGCGCCTTGATGCCGCGCAGCAGGGCGACGCCGCCGCCGGGCACGATGCCCTCCTCGACGGCCGCCTTGGTGGCGTGCATCGCGTCCTCGACGCGCGCCTTCTTCTCCTTCATCTCGGTCTCGGTCGCGGCGCCGACCTTGATCACCGCTACGCCGCCCACGATCTTCGCGAGGCGCTCCTGCAGCTTCTCGCGGTCGTAGTCCGAGGTGGTCTCCTCGAGCTGGGCGCGGATCTGCTTCACGCGGCCCTCGCTGGCCTGCGCGGTGCCGTTGCCCTCGACGATGGTGGTGTTGTCCTTGTCGATCGTGACCTTCTTGGCCTGGCCGAGGTCCTCGATCCGGATGTTCTCGAGCTTGATGCCGAGGTCCTCGGTGATGGCGCGCCCGCCGGTGAGGATCGCGATGTCCTCGAGCATCGCCTTGCGGCGATCACCGAAGCCCGGCGCCTTGACGGCCGCGGCCTGCAGCGTGCCACGCAGCTTGTTCACCACCAGGGTGGCCAGCGCCTCGCCGTCCACGTCCTCGGCGATGATCAGCAGCGGGCGGCCCATGCGGGCCACCTGCTCGAGCACCGGGAGGAGATCCTTCATCGAGCTGATCTTCTTCTCGTGGATCAGGATGACCGGGTTCTCGAGCACCGCCTCCATCCGCTCGGGGTCGGTCACGAAGTACGGCGAGAGGTACCCGCGGTCGAACTGCATGCCCTCGACGACCTCGAGCGACGTCTCGAGCGTCTTGGCCTCTTCGACCGTGATCACGCCGTCCTTGCCGACCTTCTCCATCGCCTCGGCGATGATGGTGCCGATGGTCTTGTCGTTGTTGGCGGAGATGGTGCCGACCTGGGCGATCATGTTGCCCTTGACCGGCTTGGAGAGCTTCTGCAGCGAGTCCACGACGACCTCGACGGCGCGCTCGATGCCGCGCTTGAGGTCCATCGGGTTGGCGCCGGCCGCCACGTTCTTGGCGCCCTCGCGGTAGATCGCCTGAGCGAGGACGGTCGCCGTCGTCGTGCCGTCGCCGGCGACGTCGGAGGTCTTGCTCGCCACCTCGCGCACCATCTGTGCGCCCATGTTTTCGAGCGGGTTCTTGAGGTCGATCTCCTTGGCCACCGTCACGCCGTCCTTGGTGATGAGCGGCGACCCGAACTTCTTGTCGAGCACGACGTTCCGGCCCTTCGGCCCCAGCGTCACCTTGACCGCGTCCGCCAGCGCGTTCACGCCGCGCAGCACCGCCTGCCGCGACTGCTCACCATAGATAATCTGCTTAGCCATCGTCTTCTGCTCCGTTCAGGCTTGGGTTGCCACGAGGGGAACGCTAGTCGAGGATCGCCAGCACTTCCTCTTCGCGCATGATCAGGAACTCTTCGCCGTCCAGCTTGATCTCCTGGCCCGAGTACTTGCCGAAGAGGATCGTGTCGCCCTCCTTGACGTCCAGGGCAATGCGCGTCCCGTCGTCCTTCACCTTGCCGTTGCCGACGGCCACCACCTTGCCCTGCTGCGGCTTCTCCTTGGCGGTGTCGGGGATGATGATCCCGCCGATCTTCTGCTCGGCCTCTTCGAGGCGCCTGACGAGGATGCGGTCGTGAAGCGGTCTGGCTTTCATCGATGTCTGCTCCCGTTCGACAAGTGGAATGGGTTGACGTTGAACCGGCGGCGCACCGACGGGCGCCCCGGGTTGCGGGCAACCGCGCGCGCGAGTGTTAGCAGTCACAACAACCGAGTGCTAATTCTAGGTCCCGGCCCGGAAAGGTGTCAAGGGTGGAACGCGGTGGAACGGGAAGGAAGGCGGGAACCGCGCGGGAAACCAACGCGCGCAGCGGGGGCGTGAACTGAAGCTCGCCCCGCAGCGGAAGGCCGATGGTTACTTGAGCTTGTAGTCTGCCATCTTCCTCCGCAGCGTGTTCCGGTGGATGCGCAGCACGCGGGCCGCTTCGCCCATGTTCCCGCCGGTGCGGGCGAGCACCGCCGCGATGAAGGTCCGCTCGAAGGCCCCCAGCGCGTCCTCGAACCGGATCCCGCGCTCGACCATCTCGCCGACCAGCCGCTCGAGCCTGTCGCGCACCGTGCCTCCCGTCCTCGTCCCTACGCCAGCTCCCGGCCCGACAGCCGGCGCAGCGCCTCGAGGTACTTCTCCCGCGTGCGCACCACCACCTCGTCGGGAAGCGACGGGACCGGCGGCTGCTTGTTCCACTTGATCTGCTCGAGGTAGTCGCGGACGTACTGCTTGTCGAAGCTGGGCTGGCTGCCGCCGGGGCGGTAGGAGTCCTTCGGCCAGAAGCGGGAAGAGTCGGGGGTGAGCACCTCGTCGATGAGCAGCACTTCCTCGCGGCCGGGTTCCCCGGCGAGGCCGAATTCGAACTTGGTGTCGGCGACGATGATGCCCCGCGACTCGGCGTGCGCGGCGCCGGTCGTGTACACCAGCAGTGACAGCTCCTTGAGGCGCCTGACGAGGGCGTCCCCGACCAACCGCCCGGCTTCCTCCTCGGAGATGTTGATGTCGTGGCCGGCCTCGGCCTTGGTAGACGGGGTGAAGATTGGTTCGGGCAGGCGATCCGCCTCCCGCAGCCCCGCCGGCAGCGTGATCCCGCACACCTGGCCCGTCCTCTTGTACTCGGCCCACCCCGACCCGACGAGGTAGCCGCGCACCACGCACTCGATCGGGACGGGCCGCGTGCGGCGAACCAGCATCGAACGCCCGGCCAGCATGTCGGCATGGGCGTTGAAGGGCGCCGGGAATTTCGACACGTCCACCGTGATGACGTGATTGGGTACGAGCGTCGCAGTGAGGTCGAACCAGAATGCGGAGAGCGCGGTCAGCACCTTGCCCTTGTCGGGAATGCCGGTGCCGAGCACGTAGTCGAACGCGGAGATCCGGTCGGTGGCGACGATGAGCAGGTCGTCGCCCGCCTCGTAGACGTCGCGCACCTTTCCGCGGCGCGGTGCCGGGGCTCCGGGGATCGACGTGGACAGCAGGGCAGCGGGCAGGTTCATCGGGTGACCTCGGGGATGCCGGAGAAGAAGCTCATCTTACCATCACCGTTTCCGTTTTGCCGTGCCCGCTTTCCCCTCCGCCTTCCGTGCCCCGGGCTTTTATAGTAGAGTCCTCTCCCGCGGATGCGCGCGCACCTCAGGACCGTTGCTGTCGTCGGCCTCGCGGTCGCCCTGCTGGCCTGGTTCCTCCGCAGGGCCGACCTGGCGTCGGTGGCCGGCGAGCTGGGGCGCGGGCGGCCGGGACTGCTGGCACTCGCGCTGGCCGCGACCATGACGACGTATGCGACGCGCAGCCTGCGGTGGCAGTACCTGCTGCGGGGCGTGGGGCCGACCCGGTACGTGAACGCGTTTCGCACGACGGTCATCGGGTTTGCGGCCAACCTCCTGCTTCCGGCGCGGGCCGGCGAGCTGGTGCGCCCCTACCTGTTGGCGCAACGCGAGGGGTTGCGGTTCACGGCCACCTTCGCCACCGTCATCCTGGAGCGGGTGCTCGACATGGTCACGGTGCTGATCCTCTTCAGCACCTACCTGCTGTTCGCAGGACCCGGGGCGGGGGAGGCCAGCCCGGCGATGTTCCGGGCGGTGAAGGTGGGCGGAATCGTGGCCGCCGCGACGACCGCGGTCGTGCTCGCGGTGTTCTTCTTCCTGGCTGGCCGGCCCGAGGCGCTCGGCCGCGCGGCGCTCGGGATCGAGCGGGTGTTGCCGGCGAGGATCGCGCACCTGGTGGCGCGGCTGGTGCAGACCTTCGCCGAGGGGCTGGCGGCGGTCCGCAACCCGCAGCACCTGGCGATGGTCCTGTTCTGGTCGTTCCCGCTGTGGCTGTCGATCGCGGCGGGCATCTGGCTGGTGACGCGCGCGTTCCACCTGGCCATCCCGTTTCCGGCGTCGTTCCTGATCATGACGGTGCTGGTGGTGGGCGTGGCGGTGCCGACGCCGGGCGCCGGGGGCGGGGTCCACGAGGCCTACCGGTTCACGGTCACGGCCTTCTTCGCGGCGCCCAACGACCGTGCGGTGGGCGCCGC
>JARKSS010000456.1 GCA_029974175.1 Vicinamibacterales bacterium | reverse complement strand
GAACGTCATCATGCCGGTGCAGATCGGCGCGCCCGACGTCGCGTTCCCCCGCCTCAACGCGCTCTCGTTCTGGCTGTTCCTGTTCGGCGGCCTCATCGCGGCGGGCGGTCTGCTGACGCCGCAGGGTGCCGCCGACTTCGGCTGGACGGCCTACTTCCCCCTCGCCGGCTCGACCTTCTCGCCGAACCTCGGCGGCAGCCTGTGGTTCTCGGGCGCCGCGCTGCTCGGCTTCGCGACGATCCTCGCGGCCGTCAACTTCGTCACGACCATCATCACGATGCGGGCGCCCGGCATGACGATGTTCCGGATGTCGATCTTCACCTGGAACACCCTGGTGACCTCGATCCTCATCCTGATCGCGTTCCCGATCCTGGCGGCGGGACTGTTCGCCGGGATGGCCGACCGCGTGTTCGGGGCGCACCTGCTCGACCCGGCCAACGGCGGATCGCTGCTGTGGCAGCACGTGTTCTGGTTCTGGGGCCACCCCGAGGTCTACATCATCGTGCTGCCGTTCTTCGGCATGGTGTCGGAGATCATCCCGGTCTTCAGCCGCAAGCCGATCTTCGGGTACAAGACCCTGGTCTACGCGACGATCGCGATCGCCGCCCTCTCGGTCACGGTGTGGGCGCACCACATGTACGTGACCGGCTCGGTGCTGCTGCCGTTCTTCGCGCTTCTGACGATGCTCATCGCGGTGCCGACGGGCGTGAAGATCTTCAACTGGGTCGGCACCATGTGGCGCGGTTCGATCACCTTCGAGACCCCGATGCTCTTCGTGATCGGGTTCCTGGTCAACTTCGTCTTCGGCGGCCTGACCGGCGTGATCCTCTCCTCCCCGGTGCTCGACTTCCATCTCTCGGACAGCTACTTCGTGGTGGCGCATTTCCACTACGTGTTGGTGGGCGCCGTCGTGTTCGTGTCGTTCGCCGCCGTGCACTTCTGGTGGCCCAAGCTCACCGGCAAGATGCTGAACGAGAAGCTCGGGGTCGCGACCTTCTGGCTGCTCTTCGTCGGGTTCAACGCGACCTTCCTCATCCAGCACTGGCTGGGCGTCTCGGGCATGCCGCGGCGCTACTGGACCTACCTCCCCGAAGACGGCTTCGGGTGGATGAACGCGGTCTCCACGCTCGGCTCGGTGCTCATGGCGGTCGCGATGATCCCCTTCGCGCTCAACCTCGTCATCACCTGGCGGCGCGGCACGCCCGTGGGGCGCGACGACCCGTGGGGCTTCGGACGGTCGCTGGAGTGGGCGACCGGGAGCCCGATCCCGCGGCACAACTTCGCCCGCATCCCCCGCATCCGCTCGGAGTCGCCGGCGTTCGACGCGAACCACCCCGAGGTCGCCCCCACGCGGTGACGTCGCGCCCGCGGCCGCTCAGGCGCGCGGGTGGGCCAGCCGGTACGACTCCTTGAGCCGCTCGGCCGAGACGTGCGTGTAGATCTGCGTGGTGGCGAGACTCGCGTGCCCGAGCAGCTCCTGCACGGCGCGCAGGTCGGCGCCGCCGTCGAGCAGGTGGGTGGCGGCGGTGTGCCGGAAGGCGTGCGGACCGGCGGGACCCGATCCCGGCAGGTCGGCGAGCATCCGGGCCACGATCTCGTACACCGTGCGGGTGCTCAGCTGCCGCCCCCGGGCGCCGAGGAACACCGTGCCGGGGTCGGCGCGCCCGTCGAGCAGCGCGGAGCGGGCGCCGT
>JARKSS010000452.1 GCA_029974175.1 Vicinamibacterales bacterium | reverse complement strand
CCGCCGCGCGCCACCACCGGCGGACCGCGGCGTGGGCGGCGTCGCGTCCAACCTCGCCCAGCCTTCCCCCAAACTCGCGCGGCAGCACCTCGTCCAGGTAGTAATCGGAGACGAGCGAGCCGTTGACGCCCGCTGGCATCGTCGTTCAGGGCCACCGCGGCCGGCGGCCGCGGGCGACGAGAAAGATGAGGAGCGGTTGCGGTGGCGAGGCGAGAGCCGGCCGGGCCGCCGCGTCCAGCGAGAGCAGCCGGGCCGACACCTCGGCACGCGCTGCGCGGCGGCGGGCATCCGCCTCGGCGGCGGCCTTTTCCGCCCGGCGGTCGAACAAGCCGGCCTGCACCGGCAGCGGCGCGCGCCCTTCGAGCGCCGCCATCCGCCACTCGCGAGCCTGCTGCACTTGGATCGCGGGCTGCAGGTGTTCTTCCACCTTTTGCAGCAGCGCGGCGGCAAGCATGCCAGCCGTGGCGCAGAAGGCAGGAATCACCGATCGCCAGGGAAGGTCGCGAGGCGTGGGTGCCTGCCCGGTGTGGCGCCATCGAAGGAACAGGACACGACTTCGTCGGCGAGCAGGGCGCCGCGGCCGTCGATCACCCGCACCCGGTGCAGCGCATACACACCAGGGGCAAGGGCAACTCGATCAGCGCGCAGCACGAACCGCCAGGGTGCGCTCTGCTCGCACGAGTCGAGGATCGAGGCAATGTCAATCGCCCGGCGCCGCGATGCGGGTGTCCTGAGGGCCCTGACGAACCGCAGGCGATTGGCCTCGGCACGTGCCTCGGCGCGCAGGTCTGGGTTGACGAACGCAAACCGGGCGCGGCTTGCGTCCTCGCGCCAGCGGCCTGAGATCTGTGCCGGGGGCTCAGCGTCACCGCCGATGATCGTTCCGGCCACTCGTCCCTCGTCGACCGTTCCCAGGGGGCTGGCTCCCAGGCCGATGGAGGACCGCACCCTTTCCACGCGGAGGGCGAGGCGGGCCAGCACTTCCTCCTCGAATGTGTCCCGGGCCGCAAGATGGATGGCGTGAACCATGCGGCGCTGACCAATCCGGTCGAGCCGGCCGATCCGCTGCTCGAGGCGCAGCGGGCTCCAGGGAAGATCGTGGTTGATCACGAGATGGCAGGTGGCCTGGAGGTTCAGGCCGAGCGACGCTGCGTCGGTGGCCAGAAGGAGGGGCGCAGCGCCGGAGCTGAACCGTGCCAGGGCGGCGCGGCGGGACGCCCCGTCGAGGCCGCCATGCAGCGTGGCCGCCGGGCCCAGCGACGCAAGGCTTGCCGCAAGCTCCTCGAGCGTATCCCGGTACTCGGTGAAGACGACGGCAGGCTGCCGCGCACGATTCAGAAGACGGAGGAGGACCCGTGCCTTGGAGTCGCAGGCCGACGCGTCGCGTGCCATCTCGATGAGCCGTTGCAGCTCGCGACGCTCCTCGTCCGGATCGTCCAGTCCCGGGGCCCCCAGCACGTCGCCGGGCTGTTCATCCTCGTGATCGTCTTCTTCGGCCAGCGGCAAGGACAGCTGGACCGCGGCCGGCGACGGGGCGTCGAGCAGCTCGAGACGCCGCCTCAGCGATGCGAGCAGCGCGGCAGGGCCCGAGGCCGCCCGCTTGCAGAGGACGGTCATCGCCAGGCGGGCCGGGGCGGGTGTGGGCGCCGGCGACGGGCCTCCCGCACGGCGCCAGACCCGCTTGGCGTAGGAGAGCAGCGCGCGATGCATCTGCGCCTCGGCCTCGCCAATGCGCACGCGCATCACGCGCACCCGCCGCGTTGGCGGGCCGCCGAGGCCGGCCCGCGTGCGGCGGAACATCGCGATCGGCGGCTCGCCCGCAAGCTTCCCCACGTCGCAAAGCGCCTGGAACGCTGCGTCATCGCCGGAGTGGGGTGTTGCCGTGAGAAGCACGAGGCGCCGTGCGCGGCTGGCCAGCCACGCGAGGGCTGCCGCGCGATAGGGTGCCTGGACGCAGGTATGCGCCTCGTCCACGATCAGCAGGTCCCAGTGAACGCCGCCCATCCCCCGCAACACTTCGGGCTGCTTGACGTAGTCGATGGAGGCGATCGCCAGCGGGAGCCGGGCCCACGGGCCTTCCTCGTCCGACGACCACGATGCCAGGCGCGCCAGGGTCGAACGATCGACGATGGTGGGCTCGAGCTGGAAGCGCTGTGCCAGCTCGTCAGCCCACTGCGTGGCAAGCGCGGCTGGCGTCAGCACGAGCACACGCCCGGCCTCGCCGCGGGAAGACAGCTCCGCCAGCACGAGCCCCGCCTGCACCGTCTTTCCCAGCCCGACCTCGTCGGCCACCAGCAGCCTCGAGGCGCCCCGCAGGCAGGCGAGCACGGGCTCGAGCTGGTAGTCGAGTATCTCGATGGCGGCCGCCGCGGCGGTCCTCAACTGGCCCGCCGAGGTCGAGACGGCAGCCAGTGCGCGCAGCGCGAGCAGGCCGCGCCTGGCGCCCACCGCCCGCCCGCACATGTCGCGCGCGCCACGCGGCCGAGGGCGGTCGAACGGCACGAGCAGCGTTCGGCGCTCTCCGCGGTTGGAAGGGCGTACCCCCTCGAGCTGCCACGACTCGCAGTCTTCGTGGCGGACGATGTCGAGCACGCGCCAGTGGTCCTGTCGGACCGACACGAGCTGCCCGATTGCCGATCGCGGTTCCTGCAACATCGACAGGGCTCGGGTGGGCAGAACCTGCGAACGCGCCGCACCGCTGCCGTCGGCGACGTGGAAAACCGGCGTGCCTCGGGGGCAGCCGCGCGTGCTGCGGCGGCCGTCCCGCCGAGGTGCAAGCGGCGGGCCCGATTCCCGAATCCTGAATCCCGATTCCCGCGTGGTATCCTGCGCGGTCTGTGGAGGGATCGATGCGTTCGACCTGCCGCCTCGCCATCCTCGCGGTCCTGCTGGCGCTTGGATCGTCGCCAGCCGCACCCCAAGTTCTTCCCCGGTTCACCGTGGAGGAGATGCTGAAGCTCGATCGGGTTTCCGATCCGCAGCTCTCGCCCGACGGCCGCCGCGTGGCCTACGTGGTGACCGAGGTCAGCCTCGAGCAGAACAGCCGCAACAGCGACATCTGGATGGTGCCGGCGTCGGGAGGGAAGCCGGTGCCGATGGCCCGGTCCCCGAGATCGGACGACGCACCGCGCTGGTCGCCCGACGGCAGGACGCTGGCGTTTGTTTCGACGCGCGACGGCAGCTCGCAGGTATGGCTGGTCGCTGTCGGCGAGGCGGGGCCGGTTGGCGAACCGCGCAAGCTCACCAGCATTGCCACCGAGGCCGGCGGGGTGGCCTGGTCACCCGACGGCAAGTGGATCCTTTTCGTGTCGGACGTGTATCCCGAGTGCGCGACGCTCGCCTGCAACGAGCAGAAGCTGAAGGAAGCGGAGGGCCGGGCGAGCAGGGCGCGCGTGATCGACGGCCTGCTGTTCCGCCACTGGAGCTCGTGGAAGGACGGGCGGTTCAGTCACCTGTTCCTCGTCCCCGCGGACGGGTCGGCGCCCCCGCGCGACCTCACGCCCGGGCGCGCCGACGTGCCGCCCTTCTCGCTGGGTGGCCCGGTTGACTACGCGTTCTCGCCCGACTCGCGCGAACTGGCCTTCGTGCGGAAGACCGACAAGGTCGAAGCCATCAGCACCAACAGCGACCTGTTCCTGCTCGACCTCGCCAACCCGAAGGCCGAGGCCCGGCAGATTACGACCAACCCTGCGGCCGACGGCGGACCGGTCTATTCGCCCGATGGTCGTTTCATCGCCTACCGCGCGCAGCACCGGGCAGGCTTCGAGGCCGACCGCTGGCAGTTGATGCTGTACGACAGGAAGACGGGCGAGCACCGATCCATCACTGCCGGCTGGGACCGGTCTCCCGACAGCTACGCCTGGGCGCCCGACTCACGGTCGATCTGCCTGACCGCGGAGAACGAGGGCCGGAGCGACGTGTTCCGGCTGCGGCTCGACGGCGGCGATCCGGTCCCGCTCATCGCGTCGGGTACCAACGGCGAGCTGCAGTTGTCGCGCGACGGCCGGACCCTCGTCTTCAGCCGCAACACGCTGACCTCGCCGGCCGACCTCTACGTCGCCGACCTCGCCGCCGCGCCCGCCAACGGCCCCGTGCCGGTGAAGCGGTTGACCAACGCGAACCCCGCCCTGGCAGCCTTCAGGCTCCGCGAGGGCGAGAGCGTGACGTTCGAGGGAGCGGGCGGCGCCCGCGTGCAGGCCTGGATCGTCAAGCCGCCCGACTTCGTCGAGGGCCGCAAGTACCCGCTGCTGTACCTCGTGCACGGCGGGCCGCAGAGTGCCTGGCACGACGGCTGGACCTTCCGCTGGAACGCCCAGGTCTTCGCCTCGGCGGGGTACGTCGTGATGCTGCCGAACCCGCGCGGCTCGACCGGCTTCGGCCAGCGGTTCGTGGACGAGATCAGCGGCGACTGGGGCGGCAAGGTCTACGAAGACCTGATGAAGGGCCTTGACTTTGCCGAGGCGCTGCCGTACGTGGAGCGGGGACGCGTGGGGGCTGCCGGCGCCTCGTTCGGCGGCTACATGATGAACTGGTTCCTCGGCCACACGACCCGCTTCCGCGCCATCGTCACGCACGCGAGCGTGTACAACCTCACGAGCATGTGGGGCGTGACCGAGGAGCTGTGGTTCCCCGAGTGGGACCTCGAGGGAACCCCCTGGACGAACCCCGAGGGGTACGCGAAGTTCTCGCCGCACACCTACGCGAAGAACTTCAAGACGCCGACGCTGGTCACCCACGGCGAGCTCGACTTCCGCGTGCCGATCGGCGAGGGCCTGCAGCTGTTCACGACGCTGCAGCGCCTGAGCGTGCCCTCGCGGCTGGTGTACTTCCCTGACGAGGGGCACTGGATCAACCGGCCCGCCAACGCTGCCTTGTGGTACCGGGAGTTCCTCGACTGGATGAACAGGTGGGTCCTCGAGTCCCGGACAGCGAACCCTCAATCCTGAATCCCGAATCCTGATGACCATTGACCTTCGAAGCGATACGGTCACTCACCCGTCTCCCGCCATGCGCAAGGCGATGGCGGAGGCCGAGGTGGGTGACGACGTGTACGGAGAGGACCCGACAGTAGGACGGCTCGAGCGGCTGGCGGCCGAGATGACCGGGATGGAGGCCTCGCTGCTGGTCGCAAGCGGCACGATGGGGAACCTCGCGTCGCTCCTGGCTCACTGCGAGCGCGGACGCGAGGTCATCCTCGGTGACGAGTCGCACATCTTCCACTACGAGAACGGGTCGGCCTCCGCGCTTGGCGGCCTCGTGCTGCACACGGTTCCGACGCGCCCCGACGGCACGCTGCCGCTCGAGGCCGTGGAGGCGGCCATCCGGCTGCCGGCGCACCATTACCACTACTACCACTACGCGCCGACCGGCGTGATCTGCCTCGAGAACACGCACAACCGGTGCGGCGGCCGGGTGGTGTCGCCCGAGTACTTCGCCGAGGTGGCCGCCATCGCGCGGCGCCACGGCGTGGCGGTGCACGTGGACGGGGCGCGCCTCTTCAACGCGGCCCTGGCGGCCGGGCGGCCGGTTACCGACTGGACACGTCACGCCGACTCGGTGCAGCTGTGCCTCTCGAAGGGGCTGGCCGCGCCGGTCGGGTCGCTGATCTGCGGCTCGGCGGAGTTCGTCGATCGCGCGCGGCGGATGCGGAAGATGCTCGGGGGCGGCATGCGGCAGGCTGGCGTGATTGCCGCCCCGGGGATCGTCGCGCTCACCGAGATGGTGAGCCGGCTGGCCGAGGACCACGCGAACGCGAAGATCCTGGCCAATGGCCTCTCGCGGATCCCCGGCATCGTGCTCGACCCCGCCGAGGTCGAGACGAACATCGTCGTCTTCCGGCTGCCGTCCGCCGAGGCGGCCTCGGCGTATGCCGCGGCGCTCGAGCGCGAAGGCGTGCTCGTGTCGGATTTTGGCGCCGGCCGGCTGCGCGTGGTGACGCACTACGGGATCGACGAAGCCGCCTGCCGCCGGGCCGTGGAGATCTGTGCGCACGTCGCGGCGGCGCAACTCTGACGCCCGCGACCGGCGTCCTGCATTGAACGTGAACTGAAAACCGGGTGATGCAAATCTCATGGCCAGACATCTCCTCGCCGTCGCCATCGCCACGCTGATCGTGACTTTTGCCGGGGTCGCCGCCCGGCAGGCTTCCTCGGAAGCCGAGCTGCTCGCGCGGGCCCGCGCAATCCACGACCGCGTGTTCACCGTCGATTCGCACGTGGACATCCTCGGCCCGGCCTATGCGACCCCGGCGCTCGACCCCGGCAAGCCGACGCGGCTCAAGTGCGATTTGCCGAAGATGAAGGCCGGCGGCATGGACGGCGTCTTCCTGGCGGTCTACACCGGGCAGCGGCAGGATTTCACGCCGGCCGGCTACAGGGCGGTGTACGCCGAAGCGATGGACCGCTTCGATGCCATCGACCGGCTGACCGCGATGCACCCGGGCCTGTGCGAGCTGGCCCGGACTCCTGCCGACGTCGAGCGGATTGAAAAGACCGGGAAGCGCGTCATCCTCGTCGGCGTCGAGAACGGCTACCCGATGGGCGAGGACGTCGCGACCCTGAAGACCTTCTACGACCGGGGCGCCCGCTACGTCACGCTGGTGCACGGGTCGCACAACCAGCTCGCCGATTCGTCGAGCGATACCAAGCCGCGCCACAACGGCCTCTCCGAGCTGGGGAAGAAGGCCGTGGCCGAGATGAACCGCCTCGGCATCATCGTGGACGTGTCGCACGCGTCGGCCAAGGTGTTCTGGGACGTCATCGACGTGTCGAAGGCCCCCATCATGGCCTCGCACTCCGGGTGCGCGGCGGTGGCGAAGAGCGACCGTAATCAAGACGACGACCAGCTGCGCGCCCTGGCGAAGAACGGTGGCGTTATCCAGGTCGTGGCGCTCGGTTCGTACCTCAAGGAAGACTCGCCAGAGCGCGCCGCCGCCGTGCGGAAGCTGCGCGAAGAGCTGGGCCGTGGGCGCGCGGGCCGCGGCGGCAGCGGTGGTGCCGGCGCGCCGTCCGCCGCGCCGCCAGCTCCTCAGGAGCAGGCCGAGCGCGAGAAGCGGTTCGAGATCTACCGGCAGCGCATGGAGGAGATCGACCGGCAGTTCCCCGGCGCCACGCTCGAGGACTTCGTCAATCACATCGACCACGCGGTGAAGGTGGCGGGCATCGACCACGTGGGCATCGGGACCGACTTCGACGGCGGCGGCGGGGTGAAGGGGTTCAACGATCACTCCGAGGCGCTGAACGTCACCGTGGAGCTGGTGCGCCGCGGCTATACCGAGGAGCAGATTCGCAAGATCTGGGGCGGCAACCTGATGCGTGTGTGGCGAGAAGTGAACCGCGTGGCGGGAAAGTAGGACCCTGGATCGATGCGGCAGGGGGCGGCCCTTGTGGTCGCCCCCGACCGACCGGCGTTACGTCGGGTTCACCGCTTCAGTATCTCCTCGAAGAACGCGAGGGCGTGCGGGTCGTTCGACTGTCCCAGCCAGAACATGGCCTGACGACGGACCTCGAGGTTCCGGTGCGACCGCGCGATCTCCATCAGGCGCGGCACCCCTTCGTCCTTGGGCATCTGACTGAGGGCGAACACCGCCCGCTTCTTCACCTCGGGATCAGGGTCGTTCTCGATTGCCCCCTCGATGGTGGCCACGGCCTTCGCGCCCGCCTTCTGACCCAGCCAGAAGAGCGCCTGCCGGCGCACCTTCGCGCTCTCGTCTCCGCGAGCCATCCGGACGAGGACGTCGACGGCCCCGGGTTCCTTGCTCACGAAGACAGGGAAGGTCAGCTCGGCCCGGAACGCAGGGTCTGAATCGTGAAGCAGCGCCTGGACGGCCTCGAACCCCTCGCGGCCGCGGGCGGCGGCGAGCCAGAACGCCGCCTGCTTGCGCAGCTCGCGCGGCTGGCCCGCAGCGGCGAAGCGCCGGAGCGCCCCGAGGGCCGAAGCGTCGCGGTGCAGCGCGAGGGCGGTCAGCGCGCCGTCGCCCAGCGCCCTGTGCGGGGCGTGCGTGAAGTCGCGGGCGAAAGAGGCAAGCAGCGACACGCTCTCCTTCGGGTCGACATCGGTCAGCCAGTGCACCGGGAGGCCGCCCGCGTCGATGTCGCAGTCGGGGGAGATGACGCGAACCTTCTGGACACGCCCCTGCTCGGCCCGGAAGAAGACCAGGATCTGGGACGGGCCTTCGAGGGCGACGCGCGGTCGGGCGCCCGTGCCGTGGCGCGCCGGTTCGAGGCGCACGCCCACGTCATCCCGCCCGGAGCCGCAGGAGCGATGGTCGCCGGGAACCGCGCCAACCGACCAGGCGATCCACCCTGGTGCCTGCCGCGTGGCCACGAGCCCGTTGAACACCTGCTCGAGGCCCGACGGCACGGCGCGCTGCTGAAGGTCGGCGTTCGTGAGACCGGCGGGAATGCGCTGCGCGGCGAGGGTGGCGGCTGCGAGCAGGCCCGCGCCGACCGCTGTCGCCAGCACGGTCGAAGTCTTGCGGTTCATGGGTGGCCTCTTTGGGTTGGGGGCCGGGGTAGGGCGACCACAAGGGTCGCCCCTACTTCAGCAGGTCCATCATGTAGTCCATCGCCTCCTTGTTCTTCATCATCGAGAGGCGGGAGACGATCTCCTTGCGGAGCTCGGGGTCCTTCTCCTGGCGGGCAAGGGCCACGAGGGCGGTGGCGTTCCCCTGCATGAACAGGCCCTGGATGGCGGCCTTCTTGACGCCCGGATCCTTGTCCTCGCGGTAGAACTGGGCCAGGAGGTCGCCGGTCTTCTTCGAGTCCATCATCCCGAGGTTGCGGACGGCGAGCCGCCGGAGGGCGCCGTCGGCCTCGGCCCTGGCCAGTTCGGCAAGCCTGTCGCTGGCGCCGCTGATGGCCATCGCCTGGAGCACCTGCCGGCGCACCTCGGCCGAAACCTCGCTGGCGTAGAGGCCGGCCAGCTCGGTCTTTGCACCCATGACGCCGAGCTGCCGCACGGCTTCGGCCCGCAGCTCGGGCGACTTCTCGCTCTTCGCCGCCTCGAGCAACCGGTCGCGGTCGCCGGCCATCATGAACGCCTGCATGACGTAGCGCTTTACTTCGAGGTCCGAAGAGGAGCGGTAGATCTCGGCAAGGACGGCCCGGTTCTCCGGCTTGCCGAACATGGCCAGGTAGCGCACCGCCTTGAGCTGGAGGTCGGGATTCCCCTGGCCCCGCGCCACACGCGCAAGGATCTCGCTGGCCTGCGGCGAGCCGCTCTGGGCCAGCACGAAGAGCGCCTGTTCCTTGACCTTCGGTGAGCTGGCGCCCTTCAGCATCTCCTCGACCAACGGCACCGCCCGGTCGGGGTCGTTGAGCATCACCGAGCGGAGCGCCATCGCCTTCAGTTCCTCGTCCTGCGCCTGCGGCGAGACTGCCTGACCCGACGCCGTCTTCATTGCCAGCTCGAGCGCCTTGGCGTCGTTGAGCCACCGGCTGGAGGGGAACTTCTTCTGCAGGTCCTGCAGCTTGGCGAGCGCGTCTGCGCGCTGGCCGAGCCGGCTGAGCGCGTACGCCTGCCAATACAGGGCCCCGTCGGCCCGCCGGCCACCCATGGCCACCACCTTCTCGAAGGCCTGGAGCGCCTCCTCGTACCGGCCGCGATCGAGGGCACGCGTGGCTCGGTTGTACTGCCGCGTCGCCGGATCACCTTGGCGCGAGGCTTCCACCATCTCGCGCGCCAGCTTTGCCGACTCCTTCCCGCCCGGCTCCTGCAGGCCGAGGGCCTCGAGACGGGCCAGCGCTGCGTTGGCGCTCGCAAGCGCCGGGGCGATGTCGAGGTCGAAGTCGAGGTGGACATCGAACTCGAGGTCGGCCAGCGTCTCGGCCACGACCGCGAGCGGGGGATGGGGCGGCGCGGGCGGAAGGGGCGGCACCGGCGCGGCCGGCTGCGCGGCGGCCGTCGTCGCCATCACCACGATTGCCGCGCCAACGAGGATCGAATGCTTCACCATAGGTCTCTCCAACTCCTGTCCGGCCCGCTTCGCTTCGCCTCCGGCCCGCCCGGATTCTCGGCAAGCTTCTCAGCCGTGAGCCTTGAGCCCTGAGCCTTCTAGATGCTGCTCCCCTTGGCCTGCCGCTGCCGCAGCGTCTCGCCGAGGATTCCCACCTTGAAGATCAATCCCTGCTCGTCGATGTCGCCCCGAACCCGCTCGAACTCGGTCCCCGACACGCGTGACGGGCCGTTGGCGATCTCGACCAGCGCCCGCTCCAGCTCGTCGAGCACGGCGGCCATCGCGCTCTCGCCCGCGTCGATTGCTGCGAGGCGATAGAGGCGGTTCTCGGCGACGAGCTCGCGGACGCGCTCCTGGTCGGCCGAAAGGTCGATCGCCCCGTCGTCCTCGTCCGGCGCGTTCATCACCTCGAGCAGGGCCGCCTGTGAGCGCTCGAGGTGCTCACCGACCTCGAGTGCGAGGATGCGCTCGCGGACACGTGCGGCGGCCATCGCCGCGTCGGTCGGGTCTGCGGCACCACCCGGCGCGCCGGCCAGGTCCGGTTCCGAGCCGGCCGTCGTTGAAGGCGTCGAAGAAACGGGCGTGCCGCCCGCCACCTGCCCGGGGGATGGCGCAGGCGCCCAGAACCGCCCGGCGACGAACGCCGCAACCACGAGCACCGCCAGCCCCGCGGCGTAAGCAAAGGGACGGAGCGTGACGGCGCCGAAGGACCACCAGCTTGCCGCCTTCGACGCGCGGGCCCGCTCCTCGGCAAGCCGCGGCTGCAGTCGCGCCCACACCCGGGCACCGTAGTCGGTCGGGCGTTCAGGGATCGACACCGGTCGCACGGCCGCCAGCTCGCGTTCGAGCGTGGCCAGCCGTTCGCGGCAGCCCTCGCACTCCCCGAGGTGCGAGCGGAAGGCTGCGCCCTCGGCCTGGTCCAGCTCGCCGTAGTGGTAAAGCACGAATTGCTCGTCGGTCGGGTGTCTCACGATCCCCACTCCGCCGTCCTGGCGATGGGCGCGAGCGCCCGCCGCATCTTCTGGACGGCCCGAAAGACGCTGTGCTTGGTGGCGCCGAGCCGAAGGCCGAGCGCCTCGCCGATCTCCTCGAGCGAGCGGCCCTCGAAATGCCGCAGCACGAACGCGGTGCGCTCGGCCGGCGAGAGGTGCTGCATGGCCGCCTCGATCCGGCGGTGGACCTCCGAGCCGTAGGCGACCCGGTCGGGCTGGCCCGAGGCATCGGCCTCCGGCTCGGCACGCAAGCCGGCCTCGCCCCCGTCTGTCTCGATCGGTTCCAGCCGCGCCCGGGGCCGCTTGCGAAGCAGGTCGTACGAGCAGTTCACCGTCACCCGGTGCAGCCAGGTCTTGAAGCTCGACCTCGACTCGAACCGCTTCAGCTCGCGGTAGACCTTGAGGAAGGTGTCCTGCACCACGTCCTCCGCGTCAGACTCGTTCCCGGTGAGACGGAAGGCCAGCTGGAACACGCCCAGGCTGTGGCGTTCGACCAGTCTCTGGAAGGCCGATTCGTCGCCGGACTGGGCCAGGGCGACGTCCGGCGTGTCCGTCGCGTCCATCTGGCTACTTAGACGTGCGATGGTGGTTTTGGTTAGTCCGCGGAGCCGGTTGACGGTCCGGCCTGGTCTGCCAGTCGGGCGACGGTGGCCCCGAGGTGCGTTTCGGTGGCGTCCCAGAACTCGGCGACCAAGGGGTGACGTTCGAGCGCGGCCTGGACGATGCCGCGCTGGACGCCGCGGCCGCGCCCATGTATCAGGCGCACCTCCCGCAGGCCGGCCTCCCACGCGGCGGTTACGTACTCCTCGACCACCGACTTCACGTCGCGCGGCGCGAAGGGGTGCAAGTCGAGCACCGGCTCGATGGGGATTCGGACGGGGTCGGTGGGGTCGTTCATGACGGGCGAGTTGCCGCAGTCCACGGAGTCGTGACTTCGCGACTCCGCTACCGCTCGTATCTCGCGGTCACCACCGTCTTGATCCCCCCGCGCGGCGTGAAGTCGCCCACGACCGTCATGCGACGCGGGGCGCAGGAAGCCACCAGGTCGTCGAGGATCTGGTTGGTGACCTGCTCGTAGAAGATCCCGCGGTTGCGGAACTCGAGCAGGTAGTACTTCAGCGCCTTCAACTCGAGGCAGCGATCGCCGGGGACGTACGTGATCCGGATGGTACCGAAGTCCGGCAACCCGGTCTTCGGGCACACGGAGGTGAACTCGGGGCAGTCGATCGCGATCTCGTAATCACGGTCGGGCTTCGGATTGGGGAAAGTCTCGATCGGGGGTGGCATGGTCCGATTCTACGTCGGCGATCCGGGCGTGAACCCGCGAAAAATGCTTGCGATCCAATTGACAAGCTCGGAAAGGGCGCGCTAGGATACCTCGAAATTTGCCTTAGTTTCCGCACAACTGCTCGCGCGCGTGGTTGAGGGCGGGTGATTCGTTCAGCGCGCCCAACAGGGGGATGCCGATGGCAGAGGCCCGCAGGATGGGCAAGTCCGAGCTGTTCGCGCACTTCGCCGAGAAGTTCGACATGAAGCGCGCGCAGGCTCGGGAGTTGTTCGACGAACTCACCGTGCTTGCAGAGAAGGAACTGAAGCGTTCCGGCGAGTTCCAGCTGCCCGGCATGGTGAAGCTGGTGGTCCAGAAGCGCAAGGCGCGGATGGGCCGCAATCCGGCCACCGGCGAGGCGATCAAGATTCCGGCCAAGACGGTCGTCAAGGCGAAGATCGCCAAGCCGCTGAAGGACAGCGTTCTCCCCCGCAAGTAGCGCGCGCGGCGCGACGCGTGAAGGCCTCGGGCGAGCCAGGTGACTGCGCTCTCCGGGGCCTTTCTCTTTTCTCTTTTCCTCGCGTCTCCTGAGCCCGCCTTCGCTTCGCCCCCGGCTCACGTGCGTCCTCGGCGAGCTTCGGCGAGGCAAGCCCTTGAGCCGTAAGCCTTGAGGCCTGAGCCGTGAGCCGTGAGCCTTGAGCCTGTCTACTGCGGTGCCCGAAGGCGCTTGGCCAGCGGCCGGATCGCGAGCCGGTCCATCTTGTGCTTCATCGTGCTCAGCGGGATGCCGAGGTGACGGGCGGCTGCCGTGACGTTCCACCCGGTCCGCTCGAGCGCCTTCAGGATGAAGCTGCGCTCGAAGCTCTCGCACGCGCGCTGGAGCAGCTTGCCGTCGGGCGGCTCGTCTCCCGCCTCGGGCAGCGTGGCGGGGACCCGGTACTCGAGCGGCAGGTCGTCCTCGGTGATCCACTCGTGCTCGGTGATCGCCACCAGCCGTTCGACCAGGTTCTCCAGCTCGCGGATGTTGCCGGGCCACCAGTGGGCCTGCAGCCGCTTCATCGCCCCGGGGGTGAAGCCTTCCGTCTTCCGGCGGAACCGCGCGCGGTAGCGGCGGACGAAGCAGGCGGCCAGGTCGGGGAGATCCTCGATCCGGTCGCGCAGCGGCGGCATGCGGATCGGGATCACGTTGAGCAGGTAGTACAGGTCCTCGCGGAAGCGCCCCTCCCGCACGCTCTTCTCGAGGTCCACGTTGGTCGCGGCAATCAGCCGGAAATCGGTGCGGATCGGGTGCGTGCCGCCGACGCGCTCGACTTCGCCCTCCTGGATGGCACGCAGCAGCTTGCCCTGC
>JARKSS010000448.1 GCA_029974175.1 Vicinamibacterales bacterium | reverse complement strand
CAGCAGCTGGTCATCGAGCTGGTGGCGCAGCTTGCGGAACTCCTCGATGTCGGCGGCGAGGAACACGTTGCGCCCCGGGTCGAGGTTGTCCAGGTAATTCTCGAGCAGCCGCTCGCCCAGGGCGTCGTCGATCTGCACGCGCGCGTAGTGGTGCCGGCCGAGACGTTCGATGATGTCGAGGGTGGTCAGGCTCTGGGTGCGGTCGTAGCCGAGCGGCTTTTGCTCCGCACCGGCCTGCAGCAGCCCGGGACAGGCCAGCGACAGCAACAGGATGGCACGAACGACGACCGGGGCGCGGAGAGTGCGGGATTGCTGCATAAGGACTTGGCGAATGGGCTCGGTAGCAATGACTTCGCGGCCATTATTACCCATAATCAACGCGGGATACATGGTCATTAACGGCCCGGGAAACGTGAATTCTCGGCGCCGCAGCATCAACGACGGGGGAAATCGGCGCATGCGCCTCGGTCTGAACATCGGGTATTCGGGAAAGCGGGCCACGGCACCGGTCGAGCTGGTGCAGCAGGCCGAGGCGGCGGGATTCGATTCGGTCTGGGTGGCGGAGGCCTACGGCTCCGACGCGGTTTCCGTGGCGGCCTGGCTGCTGGCGAGGACCACGCGCATCCGCGTCGGCACCGCGATCATGCAGATTCCGGCCCGCACGCCGGCAAACGCCGCCATGACCGCGATGACGCTGGCGCAACTCTCCGGCGATCGATTCCTGGTCGGGCTCGGCGCCTCGGGCCCGCAGGTGGTCGAGGGCTGGCACGGCGTGCCCTACGGCAAGCCGGTCACGCGCATGCGCGAGTACATCCAGATCATGCGCAAGATCATGGAGCGCGAGGCGCCGGTGGAGTTCGACGGCGAGATCTACCAGCTGCCCTGGCGCGGTCCCGGCGCCACGGGCCTCGGCAAGCCGCTGAAGTCCATCCTCGAGGCGACGCCGGGGATCCCGATCTACTGCGCGAGCTTCACCCCGGCCGGCCTCGCGGCAGCGGCCGAGGTCGCCGACGGCGTGTTCCCGATCTGGCTCTCGCCGGAGCAGGGCGGGCTGATCGAGGATCACCTGGCCCCGGGCTTCGCGCGGCGCAGCGACGGCCGGACGCGCGCGGACTTCGATGTGGCGCCCACGCTGATCGTCGTGGTCGGAGACGATGTCGCGGCCTGCCGGCGTCCGGTCAAGGAGATGCTGGCGCTCTACGTGGGGGGCATGGGCGCGCGCGACAAGAACTTCTACAACCGCTACGCGCGGGACCTCGGCTACGAGGACGCGGCGGTCGCGATCCAGGACCTGTTCCTTGCCGGACGCAAGGAAGAAGCCGTGCAGGCGGTCCCCGACGCGTTCGTCGACGAGATCGCGCTGGTCGGTCCGCTGGCGCGCATTGGCGAGCGCGCGAGCGCGTGGAAGCGCCTCGGCGCCGAGGGCAAGGTCGGCACGCTGATCCTCGGCATGCGCCAGCCGGAGTATCTCGGGGCCATCGCCGGGATCCTGCTGGGATGAGCGTGCCGGCAAGCATGACCGTGCCGGTGATCCGCAGCGTGGAGGACCTCGAGCGGCTGCATTTCGGGCATGCCGCCGAGAGCGAGGCGAAGCTCGTGAGCACGCTGGCCGAGTCCGGGCTGGTCGAGGCCGAGGCGCTCGACCGGGCGCTGGCGTACCGGCACAAGAACGGCACCTCGCTGCTGCAGGCCATCGACGACCTCGGCGTGCTCGATACCTCGCAGCGGCCCGCGGTGGTCGCCTCGAAGCTCGGCATTCCGGTGGCGCGCATCGAGGAGTTCACGGTCGAACCCGCCGTGCTGAGGGCCAT
>JARKSS010000447.1 GCA_029974175.1 Vicinamibacterales bacterium | reverse complement strand
CCGGCGCCGACGTCGTGGATCGTGAGGATGGGGTTGCGGTCGCCGAGTGCCCAGCAGCGGTCGATCACCTCCTGGGCTCGCCGCTGAATCTCGGCGTTCCCGCGCTGGACCGAGTCGAAATCGAGGTCGGCGGTGTTGCTGCCGGTCGTCATCGACGAGGCCGAACCGCCGCCCATTCCGATCAGCATCCCCGGGCCGCCCATCTGGATCAGCAGCGAGCCGGGCGGCACGTCGCGCTTGTGGGCGTGGCGTGCCCGGATGTTCCCGACTCCCCCTGCAAGCATGATCGGCTTGTGATAGCCGCGCCGCCGGCCGCCCACCTCCAGCTCGTACGTGCGGAAGTAGCCCGCCAGGTTGGGCCGGCCGAACTCGTTGTTGAACGAGGCGCCGCCGATCGGCCCCTCGATCATGATCGACAGCGGCGAGGCGATGCGGTCGGGCCGCCGCTCGGGGCCCTCCCACGGGCGCTCGTAGCCGGGGATCCGCAGGTTGGAGACCGAGAAGCCGGTCAGGCCGGCCTTGGGCTTCGAGCCGGTGCCGGTGGCGCCCTCGTCGCGAATCTCGCCGCCCGATCCCGTCGCCGCACCCGGGAAGGGCGAGATCGCGGTCGGGTGGTTGTGCGTCTCCACCTTCATCAGCGTGTGGGTGAGGTCTTCCTCGTAGCGGTAGCGCCCGATCTCGGGGTCGGCGAAGAAACGGCGGATCGACGCCCCTTCCATCACCGCCGCGTTGTCCGAGTACGCGGATACGGTCCCCTGCGGGTTGGCCTCGTGCGAGCGGCGGATCATCCGGAACAGCGAGTCGGCCTGCGGCTCGCCATCCACCACCCACGACGCGTTGAAGATCTTGTGGCGGCAATGCTCCGAGTTCGCCTGGGCGAACATCGTCAGCTCGACGTCGGTGGGATTGCGGCCGGCGCGGCGGAAGTAGTCCACCAGGTAGTCGATTTCGTCGGGCGCGAGCGCGAGGCCGAAGCGCTGGTTGGCCTCGACGATTGCGGCGGGACCGCCCCCGAGGACGTCCACCTCGGTGAGGGGCTTCGGATCGACGTGGCGGAACAGCTGCGCCGCCTCGTCGAGCGAGCCGAGGACCGCCTCGGTCATCCGGTCGTGGAGCACCGGGAGGACCTCGGCGAGGTCGCCCTCGCCCTCCAGGTGGAAGACCGTGCCGCGCTCGATGCGTCGCACGAAATCGAGGTTGCAGAGCCGTGCAATGTCGGTGGCTTTCGACGACCAGGGTGAGATCGTGCCCGGACGCGGGGTGACCAGGATGCCGCGCGTTCCGTTCCGCCCGGCAACGGCCTGGCGGGCCGCGCGGTCGTCCGTGCCCGCCCACCCGTAGGTCAGGAGGCGCTCGAGGACAGTACGCTCGGCGGGCGAGGGATCCCGGGTGGTTTCGACGAAGTGCCAATGAGTGGCGAAAGCCACGCGAAGGCGGCTGCCGCGCTCTTCGATCTGCCGGTTCAGCTTGTCGAGGCGGAAGGATGAGAGTGCGGAACCCCCGCGAATCGGGAGGATCTGCTGCATGCGTGAATTGTACCCGGTATCATGTGCCCATGCAGCCCGACCCCCCGCCCTCCGACCCGGCGCCGCCGCCCGACGGCGCCGAGGCAGCAGCCCAACCGGAGCCGCGCGTCGAGTGGTGGGCCCTGCCCGACGAGCGGCTGCTCGACATGAGAATGTGCGATCTTCCCATCCGCATCGAAGGGTCCTGGATCGAGTCGCGGGTGGACCAGCTCAGGCGCGAGCTGGACGAGCGCGGTCTGCGGTTTCCCTTGACCTTCTACCTGTCGGACGAATGGTTCACGCCCGACGGGGTGTCAGCGATTGCGATCCCGTTCTACGTCGCGCATCCGAGGCTGCAGAAGCTCGAGCAGTCGCAGATGCTCGAGGTGGAAGGAGGAGAGCACAACTGGTGCATGCGCATCCTGCGCCACGAGGCCGGGCACGCCCTCGACAACGCCTACGGGCTGCGGCGGCGCCGGTTGCGCCGCCAGATCTTCGGCTCGCCCTCCGAGCCCTACCCAGAGTTCTACGCCCCGCGCCCCTACAGCCGGAGCTATGTCCTGCACCTTGATTCCTGGTACGCGCAGAGCCACCCAGACGAGGATTTTGCCGAGACCTTCGCCGTCTGGCTGACGCCCGACAACCAGTGGCGGTCGCGGTACCGCGGCTGGCCGGCGCTCAAGAAGCTCGAATACGTTGACGAGCTGATGGCGCAGCTGAAAGGGAAGCTTCCCGCCCAGGTGGTGACCGAGCCCGTGGACCCGCTGCGGAAGATGAAGCGGACGCTGCGCCAGCACTACCGGCGCAAGCGGCGGCACTATGGCCTCGACAGGCACCGCCCGGCGTTCTACGATCGCGACCTCCGCCGCATCTTCTCGGATGCCCCCGAGTTTGCCCACGGGATCAGCGGCGCGCAGTTCCTGGCCCGGCTGCGGCGGCCGTTGCGGACGCTGGTCGCCAGCTGGACCGGCATCTACCAATACACGATCGACCAGGTGCTCGAGGAAATGATCCAGCGCTGCCGCGAATTGAAGCTGCGCCTGGCGATGCCCGAGGACCGGGCCCGGCAGGAGCTGGCGGTCCTCCTCACGGTGCAATCGATGAAGTATCTCCACAGCGGCGGCCACCGGCTCGCTCTATGAGGAAGTTGAAGGTCCTCGCGCTCGTCCACCGTCACCTCGTCCCCCCGGAGGACACCACCGGCCTCGACGTGATCAACGCCGAATGGAAGATGGAGTTCGACGTCAAGACCACGCTCGAGGAACAGGGGCACACCGTTCAGGTGGTCGGCGTGCACGACGACCTCGGCGCGATCCGGCGGGCGGTGGAGGAGTTCCAGCCCGACATCATCTTCAACCTCCTCGAAGCGTTTGCCGACGTCACCACCTTCGACCAGAACGTCGTCAGCTACCTCGAGCTGCTGCGGCGGCCCTACACCGGCTGCAACCCGAGAGGGCTGACGCTGTCGCGCGACAAGTCGCTGTCGAAGAAGCTGCTCGCCTACCATCGCGTGCCGGTTCCCGAGTTCACCGTCGTGCGGCGGGGGAGGAAGCCCGTGCTGCCGAAGCGCATGCGGTTCCCGCTCATCGTCAAGTCGCTGGTGTACGAGTCGTCGACCGGGATCTCGCAGGCTTCGGTGGTGGACGGCATGGCGCAGCTCGAGCGACGGGTCCAGTTCGTGCACGAGAGCCTTGGGACCGCGGCCATCCTCGAGGAGTTCATCGACGGGCGCGAGCTGTATGTCGGGGTGATCGGGAACCAGCGGCTGCAGGCGTTCCCGGTGTGGGAGATGTTCTTCTCGAACATGCCCGACAACGCGCGCCGGATTGCCACCGAGCGGGTGAAGTGGAACACGAAGTACCAGCAGCGCCACGGGATCACGACCGGCCTGGCTGAGCTGGACGACGGGCTGAGCGAGCGGATCCAGCACCTGGCACGCCGCGCCTACCGGGCGCTCGATCTCAGCGGTTACGCGCGGTTGGATCTGCGACTCAACGCCGAGGGGCAGCCCTACATCATCGAGGCGAACCCGAACCCGCAGCTGGCTTACGGGGAAGACTTCGCCGAATCGGCCGAGAAGGCGGGGATTTCCTACGAGGCGCTGCTCGAGCGGATCATGGCGCTCGGCCTCCAGTGGCAGCCCGAGCGAACCGGCTAGTCACGCGGAGGCCGTACCGCCGGTTGCGTTTTTCACGCGGGGGCCGTACCAGTTCCGTTGCGTTCCTCACTTTCTTGGGACGGCCCAGGGGGAGACTGCGATGCTGCTTGTTCGGGCCGCCCTCCTCGTTCTCTTCGCCGGCTTCGCATACCTGGTCACACGAAGCTTTTCGCCGTTCGCCGGCGTGCTGACGGTGGCGGCCGCCGGAGGACTTCTCATCGCGTTCCTGCTGCTCGTCCTGAGGCGGCGCGGCCGTCCGTGAGGCGCGTCAGCCGCCAGGCGCGCCTGTCGTCCCTCCCGCCGCGCTACTTCTGCAGCGCCGCGACGTTGTCGATGACCCACATGCCGCGGCCGTTGGTCACTCAGGATCTGCGCGCACATTGGTCGCCGCGACCAGCATGTTGTCGCGCGGGTGCACCTGGACGACCGGCTGCGGCGAAGCCTTGCCGGACTGGGGAAGGGCGACGAGGCCTTGCCCCACGCCCAACCCGAGGAACAGGGCAACCCCGCAGCAGGCGCGCACGAGCGACCTCATAGCTTCCTCCACCTCTCGACCCTCACGCTCCTCCGCAGCACTTCTTGTACTTCTTCCCGCT
>JARKSS010000443.1 GCA_029974175.1 Vicinamibacterales bacterium | reverse complement strand
TATGAACCTGCCCTCCCGCGTGACCGGCAAGGACGGCAAGAGCTACCCCGCCACACGCCGCGCCCCGAAGGCCCCGCCGGTCAGTGAAGTCAGTGAACCGCGCGGCGTACAGGCGAACGCCCGGCCCCGAGTGGAGCCGGGCGTTCGCTCTTTCTGGCGCGGTAGCTATGTGGTAGCTACACGCTGAATGCCCCGTCGCCCTGTTCCTGTAAGTGGTTGATTTTACTGGAGCCGGCGGTCGGACTCGAACCGACGACCTGCAGAGTACGAATCAGCTGCTCTGCCAACTGAGCTACGCCGGCCGGCTGGCGGGAACGTCCGCCCGCGTTTGACGCGGGCGGACTAGTGAGTTTACCACATCGACACGAGCTTGCGAGGTCCGGTAAGGGGAGACCGGGCGTCCGAGCGAGAGGCCGGACGCCACAGCCAGGCGCCGAGGACGGTCGAGGCGCCTGTCCTACTGGACGTACACCCACGTCCACTTCGGGGCGGCCTGCTCGGGCGTCATCATCGCCGGCGGCTTCGCCCCCGCGGGCGGGGCCCCGGCGGGTGCGCCAGCGGCTGGAGGAGCGCCCGCTGTCGGAGGCGCGCTGGCGCCCGGAGGTGTGGCGGCGGGCGGCCGCATGCCCCCGAAGCCGGCGGGAGCGGTCTTCGCCGCGGGCGAGGTCAGCACGATGGCCGACCTCTCCGCGTACGCCTTCGCCAGCGAACCGAAGAACCGGTGTTCGCCGCGGGCCACGACGGTCAGGCTCGACGCCGGCACGCCCAGCGACACGAGCGCGATCTTCATCATCTGCGCGAGGTTCACCGCGCCGCGAGTGTAGTGGTCGTTGTAGAGAACGATTCCCGGGGCCGCCTTCCGGTGGTAGAGCGCCGCCGCCAGGCGCAGGCGCTTCGCCAGGTCCATCGTCGGCCAGTGCATCGGCTCGGTCGAACGGTACGGCTCGTAGACGACGATGAGGTCGGTGGGCTGCGCCTTCACGACCTGGTCCGCCTTCATGTCGAGCAGCGGCAGGACGCTCTCGAGCGAGGCGGCATCGGCCGCAGCGGCGTCCTTCAGCGTGAAGCCCTGCTTCTGGAAGATCCCCTGCGAACGCGGCAGGTGGTACTGCTGGCTCACCAGGATGCCGGTCTTCGCCCAGCCGCGCTCCTCGAACATCTTCGAGGCGAACAACCCGTTCTCGATCGTCGAGGAGGCGAACTCGTCCTCGAGGATGTCGTCGGGCGGCACGCCGAAGGTGACGAGCGCGATCTTCATCATCCGCGCCTCGGAGATGTGATCGCGCGTGAAGCCGCCGGTCACCAGCAGCTTGTTCACCTCGCCGCTCTTGTACAGCTCGTAGGCCTTCAGGCACCGCGCGGTCTGCGCGGTGGTCGGCTCGTCGGTGCCCGCCGGCGCGTTGCCTAGGACGATGGCGACCCGAACGGCCGGGGCCTGCGCCTGCTCGGGCAGCGCACTGAGCGGCGCGGCAGACAGGAGCAGCAGAACGAGGAATACGAGGACGGGGAAGGGGTGACGGACGCGAAGGATCGATGCGGACATGGGCGGCATCATATATCGGGACTGCAGTCTGGAGTCACGAAGTCGAGGAAGTCACGAAGTCGCGAAGTCGAGTCGACGAAGTCGCGAAGTCGCCAAGTCGAGTCCGTGGAGCAGGCCGACCGGTGGACCCCTGACCCCGTGGACTCGACTTCGGGACTTCGTGACTTCGCGACCTCGCGACTGCGTGGACTGCTGCCCCTCCTCGGCCGCACAATGACCCAATGGGCGTCAACCTCACGCCGATCGTGACGGCCCAACCGCTGGCGCTCGAGGCGCTGCGCGGCCGGAAGGTCGTGGTGGACGGCAACGGCGAGCTGTACCAGTTCCTCGCCCTCATCCGCCTCCCCGACGGCACGCCCCTCCGCGACCACCAGGGGCGGATCACCTCGCACCTCTCCGGCCTCTTCTTCCGGACGACCAGGCTCATCGCCGAGCACGGCCTCGAGCCGGTCTTCGTCTTCGACGGCGCGCCCCCCGCGCTCAAGGCCGCCGAGATCGAGAAGCGCCGCGCCATCAAGGCCCGCTACGACGCCGAGGCCGCCGAGGCCCGCGCAAGCGGAGATGCCGCGCGCGCCTACTCGAAGTCCACCATGACCTCGCGTCTCACCCGCGAGATGGCAGACGAGGGCCGCGAGCTGCTGCGCCTGATGGGGATCCCGACGGTGCAGGCGCCGGGGGAGGGGGAAGCGCAGGCCGCCCACGTGGCCGCCAGCGGCGCTGCCTGGGCCGCCGTCAGCAAGGATTACGACACGCTGCTGTTCGGCGCCCCCCGCCTGGTCCGGTTCCTCACCCTTTCGGGACGGGAGTTCCTGCCGAGCGCCGGCACGTTCCGCAAGATCACCCCCGAGCTGATCGACCGGGAGGCTTGGCTGGCGTCGCTCGGCATCTCCGGCGAGCAGGCCATCGACCTCGCGCTCCTCGTCGGCACCGACTTCAACCCGGGAATCAAGGGGATCGGGCCGAAGAAGGCGCTGCAGCTCGTGCTGAAACACGGCCGCATCGAGGACATGCCGGCCCCAATCCGCGACGAGGCCCTGCCGGCGGCCGCCGCGGTCCGCGACCTGTACCTGCACCCGGTGGTGACGACGGAGTACGACCTCACCTCGAGGCCGCCCGACCCCGACGCGATCGTCCGCTTCCTCTGCGACGAGCATGCCTTCGGGCGGGAACGCGTGGAGGCGGCAATCAAGAGGGCCTGGGGATAGGTGGCAGCACGCCGTCCGGGTGGGAAACGTCTGCGAACACGTCATCCGGAACGTCTCAATCGACGACCACGTGTTCGGAGTGGCTGCGGTGGGACCGAACGGGGAGGAGAGCGTGACCGCCGGGTACTCGCTTCGCTCCGGCTCCGGCGGGAAGGGCCCCTGAGCCGTGAGCCTAGAGCCGTGAGCCTAGAGCCGTGAGCCCCTTTCCCAGCGTCCGGGGACCAGGACCCATCCAGCGCGGGAGGCCGGACATCTGCCGGCGCCAACATACTGGACTCCCGGTCCTGGCCCCGTACCCGCCTGGACCCGCGGTTCGCCGCAGGCCTATGGCGCCGGGCTTCCGCCCGTGGATCAGTTCATCGACAGCTGGGGACGACGGGTTACCAGCGGCAACTCGTCCTCGGGACTGTCGTCGTCGGGTTCGCGGTCGGTTTCCTCGCCCTCCGGCTCTCCGGTGTAGGTAAGGATCGGGATGGCCGCCGTCTCCTCATCGAGCTTCAGCATCGACAACACGTGGAATCCGTTCGGATCGTCGATGGCGACGCAGAGGATGATCAGGTCCGGCCGGGCCCGCTTGATCTCGGTGTACGCGTGCTCGGTCTCGGCTACGAAGACGATATCGTAGTGGCCGGCATCAAGGACCGACTCGAGCAACTCGAGCATGTCGCTGTTGCCGTTGACCACCACGACCTTCTGGGTCGCGTGACCGGGTCGTCGGAGGCGGCCGATCTGATTCACCCTGGTCAGCATCACAGTGGGTTCCCCTTGCCCCTTCGGTATTCAAGAACGGAGCCAATGGAGCAATCGGCAAACGGCCGATTTTCTTCAGATATTCTGCGTGCCGGCGGATGAGCTGTCGGCCCGCGTTGACACCCGGTCGTGTCACGGCCGCGGCCTGACACCATAACCCCTTGGTGGCACGGCCTTTACCGGTGTGCACCGTCCGGTGTGCGTGACGTGTCGTTTTCGGCAACGGCCAGGGAGGAGGTCAGCGGCGGTTCGCGGTGCCTGCCAGAGGCCGGCACTCCGGCTCACCGCGCTCCGGGCAGTCGAGCGGGCTGAGGCGGACACGCCCGTTGAGCTGGTGACGCGGCGGCGAATGATCGCCACTTGCCCCAAGGTGCGAGGCTCGTCGGCTGGGGCTGGCGGCGAAGCCAGAAGCCTCAGCCCTGCCGGTCTTCGTACCGGTAGAACCCGTGGCCGCTTTTCCTCCCCAGGCGACGCGCCAGGACGAGCCGCTTCAGCAACGGGGGCGGGGCGAACGCCGGGTCTCGATACTCCTCGTACATCACGGTGGCGATCGAGTAGGCGGTGTCGAGGCCGATGAAGTCGAGCAGTGCGAACGGCCCCATCGGGTGGCCGCAGCCCAGCTTCATCGCGGCGTCAATCTCCTCGATGGTGCCGAGGCCTGCCTCGTGCGACCGGACCGCGTCGAGTAGGTAAGGGAAGAGCAGGCGGTTGACGATGAAGCCGGGCCGGTCGGGGGCGGTGACCGGCTCCTTGCCGAGCGAGCGGGCGAAGTCCAGCAGGTCGCGCCACGTCTGGTCGGCGGTCTCGAGGCCCCGGACCACCTCCACCAGTCTCATCAGCGGGACAGGGTTGAAGAAGTGCAGGCCGGCGAACCGGTCGGGCCGGCCGCTGGCGGCCCCCAGCTCGGTGATCGACAGCGACGAGGTGTTCGAGGCGAGAAGGGCCGTGGGCGCGAGCACCGGCTGGAGGTCGGCGTAGGCCTGGCGCTTCGCCTCGAGATTCTCCACGACCGCCTCGATTACCAGGTCGCAGCCGGCAAGGTCGCCGACGCGCGTGGTCCCGCCCAGCCGCGCCAGCGCCTGGTCGCGGGCGTCGGGCGTCACCTTTCCCTTTGCCACTCCCTCGTCGAGGAACGACCGGATGCGGGCCAGGCCCCGGTCGAGGGTTGCCTGGTCGACCTCGCGCACGATGGTGGCGTATCCCGCCTGGGCGCACACCTGCGCGATGCCGCTGCCCATCAGGCCACAGCCAAGGATGCCGACGCGCTGGAACGCCATAGAACACCCCCACGGCATTGTGACACAGCCGTCGGTCCTCTTTCCTTGACACGGCCGTGCCCGGGCCGAAACAATGAAAAGTTGGCCTCGTTCGGGCCCCGCTTGCCATGCCGATGACCAACCATTCTTCGAACGTCGGGGTGCCGCACGGGCCGGGCAACGGGCTCGAGGCGGTCGTTCTGGCAGCGGGGCGCGGCTCCCGGCTGTTCTCGGTGGAATCGCTTCCCAAGCCTGTCCACGCCGTGGAGGGGCGACCGCTGCTCGCCCGCGTCGTGGACGGCCTGCAGGCGGCCGGGGTCTCCACCGTCCACGTGGTGGTGGGCTACGGGGCCGGCGCCGTGCGCGCGTGCCCGGGCGTCGAGCGCGACGGGCTTCGGGTCCACTGGATTGACAACCCGCGGTTCGACGAGCCCAACGGGCTGTCGCTGCTGTGCGCGCGCGGGGCGGTCGGGGGGCGCGTCCTCGTTTCGATGTCCGACCACCTCTTCCAGCACGCCGCGATCGCCCGCTTCGCGGCCGGCGCGCTCGATGGCGGCGAGTACCTCGCCGTGGATTACGACCTGGCCGGCATCTTCGACATGGACGATGCCACCAAGGTGCGCACGCGGGACGGCAACGCCATCGAGGCCATCGGGAAGGACCTCGACACGTTCAACGCGGTGGATACGGGCCTCTTCATGCTCACGCCCCGCGTGTTCGACGCGCTCGAGGAAAGCGGGCGGGCCGGCGACCACTCGCTCTCGGGCGGGATCCGCCGGCTGGCGGCGCGCGGCCTGATGCGCGCCTGGGACATCGGCGGCGGGAAGTGGCTCGACGTGGACACGCCGGACGCCTCGCGCCAGGCAGCGCGGCTGATCCGGGCGGGGCTGATCGGGAGCTGATTGCGGGCAGGCGCGGAGACGCACGATGCAGGACCTGATTCGGACGCTGTTGAAGGAGCTGGGGGAGGACCCCGACCGGCAGGGGCTCGAGAAGACGCCCCAGCGCGTCGAGCGGGCCTTCCGGTTCCTGACCGGCGGTTACAAGGCCGACGTGGACCAGGTGCTGAACAACGCGCTGTTCACCGTTGACTACAGCGAGATGGTGATCGTCAAGGACATCGACTTCTACAGCCTTTGCGAGCACCACCTGCTGCCGTTCTTCGGCCACTGCCATGTCGCCTACATCCCGAACGGGAAGGTGATCGGCCTCAGCAAGATCCCGCGGCTGGTGGACGTGTTCGCGCGGCGGCTGCAGGTGCAGGAGCGGATGACCAGCCAGATCGCCGAGACGATCGAGAAGAAGATCGACCCGCTGGGCGTGGCCGTCGTCATCGAGGCGAGGCACCTCTGCATGGCGATGCGCGGCGTTGAGAAGCAGAACTCGGTGGCCGTCACGTCGGCGATGCTCGGGGCCTTCCGCAACAGCACGCGCACTCGCACCGAGTTCCTCGAGCTGATTCGTCACAAGTAGGACGGGTTATATACTTCTGGGCATGGTGCGTGCCCGAACCCTCCTTTTGGCCGCCGTCCTCGCCTGCGGCGGGGTGGCGGCCGCGGAGTCCGGCCCCAACCCGGCGGAGGCGGTGGCCGATCAGGCGGCCAGCCCGCCTGCCGCGAGAAAGCAGACCACGAAGAAGCCGTCCGCCACCAGGAAAGCGCCCGCCACCAGGAAGCAGGCCACCACGAAGAAGCCGTCCGCCTCGGCGCGCCGCGTGGAACCCCCCGACGTCACCTGCCCGCAGGTGCTCGGCACCGGCGTCGGCAGCGGCCTGCGCTTCTGCGACGTGATGACGGGCCTCGACCCGGCGGCGGGCATCATCGTGCGCTTCCCGCCGCACACCGGGCCGCTGACGCTGTCGTTCGACCTGCACAACCGCCACACCTACTCGGAGCAGGAGGTGAAGGCGGGCCGCGCCTTCGCCCGCTACACGGCCACCATCGGCGTGCTGACGATGGACGGCAAGCTGCTG
>JARKSS010000179.1 GCA_029974175.1 Vicinamibacterales bacterium | reverse complement strand
CCTGTCGGGGCAGCGACACCGTTTTGTCCGGCCGGGCACCTCGACGCGCGGGCGAAGGTCGCCGGCCGGCATCAGCCGGCCGGACTCCCTGACGACTCCCGCTTGCGAGGCTGCCCGGCTCGGCCAAAAGGTGTCTGGCTGCCCCGCCACCCGCTCCGGTTGCGGGCGTGAAGCGGGCGAGGCGTGCGGAGACGGGGGACGCCGCCCTTGGAGCCGCGGGCCGTCCGGTAAGCCGAGGGGCGTTTTGCCGGCCTGCGGAACCCGGTTTTCGGAGCGAATGGCCTGCGGCTCCAGACGCACGCGCAGAACCCGACTGCGGCCCTGCGGGCCGGCGCGCTTCCCCCCGGGGCCCGAGCCTGCGACAATTGTCCGTTGGCGGCTGACGAAACTGCCGCGCCGAGGGGGCCACAGGCGGGACGCCTCTAGCACAGGCGGGACGCCTCTAGCACAGGCGGGACGCCTCTAGCACAGGCGGGACGCCTGTGCTACTCGTCTGGCCCCTGAAGCGCGGCCGGCCGCATGTACGGTGATCGCGCCCGTGCCCACTTCCCTCACGCTGCAAGCTCTCCTGAAGTCCGCCATCGCCAGGGCCAACCTCGGCGAGCAGGGCGTCGCCCGCGCGAGCGGCCTCACGCCCGCGGCCCAGGCCTTCAACCTCGCCGCCGTCGCCCACCGCCACGCCCCTGTCGCACGTCCCGGCACCCGCGGCCGCACCGTCGTCGCCATCGTCGCCACCGACGCCGCGGCCGAGCAGATGACCTCGGACATCCGCTTCTTCCTCGCTGCCCTCGAGGGGCTGTCCGAGACCGCGGTGGAAGAGGCCGTCCTGCCGCTGCCCTCGCACGAGGTGGACCCGTACCGGGGACTGGCCCCGCACATGAGCGTGATGTCGGCGCGGACGCGCGCGCTGCACGCCGCCGCCACCGGCACCGCGCGCGTGATCGTCGCCTCGGCCACCGCGCTGCTGCCGCGGCTGAGCGCTCCCGAGCGGCTGCTCTCCGCGTCGCTCGCGCTCGAGCCCGGCCTCGAGATCGATCCCGGCGACCTGGCCGAGCGGCTCGCCGGCGCCGGCTTCACCCGCGACGATCCCGTCGAGCAGCACGGCGAGTTCTGCGTCCGCGGCGGCGTCATCGACATCTTCCCCGTCGGCAGCGAGCGCCCGTTCCGCCTCGACTTCATCGGCGACACCATCGAGCAGATCCGCGAGTACGACCCCGCCACCCAGCGGTCGGTCGGCGAGGTGAGCCGCGTGCTCGTTCTGCCGTTGAGGGAGACGTTCGTTGAAGGCGCGAAGGCGGATGGCGGAACCGCCGCGCAAGGCGCGGAGGGGAAGACCGACACCAAACGAGACGAGGGGCGCCCCGCGGCGCCCGACACCCGGGCCTTCGGCTCCTACAACCCGCCGAGCCCCCGGGTGAACAGCACCTTCGCCACCGAGCGCACCCCGGCCAGGGCCCGGCGCGCCCCCCTCGCCTCGCCGGAACCCTCCCCGCTCGACCCCGCGATCGACGGCCCCGCGATCGACGGCCCCGCCATCGACAATGAGGACCTCTCGTGGGCCTGGCAGGGAGACGACGACTGGGACGAAGAGGAGGGGCGGAAGGCGGAGGGCGGCGGGCGGAATGGAGAACGCGGCGCGCGGAACGGAAGGCGCGGGAACGGCGCGCGCGGCCGCGAGCGCGAGGAAGACGCGGCCTGGGAGGCGGAGGCCGAAGAGCTGCCCGACACGAACCCGGTGGTCGAGGCAAACGCGCTGCTGCAGCCCGGCGCCGATCTCTCGGCGTCGCTTCTCGACTACGTCGCGCAGCCGCTGATCTACGTCAGCGAGCCAGACGAGGTGCGCGCGCGGGCGGAGAAGTCGCTCGCGCAGTACGAGGCGAGCCACGCCGAGATGGCGCTGCGCGGACGCGAGCTGCCGCCCCCCTCGTCGCTCTTCACGCCGCTCGCCGACCTCGACGCGCTCTTCGAGCTGGGCACCGTGCTCGAGGAGCTGGAAATTGGCCCCGCCGACACTAGCACCCCCAGCACCTCCGGCACCAGCACCCCCAGCACCTCCGGCACCAGCACCTCCAGCACCACCGGCACCACCAGCACCCCCAGCACCTCCAGCACCAGCACCTCCGGCACCTCCGGCACTAGCACCTCCAGCACCACCGGCACCATCAGCACCACCAGCACGACAAGTATCCCGTCTCCCCCTTTTCACGGCCGCCTTGCCGACTGGGCCTCCGAGATTCGCGCCGCGCGCGCCGCCGGCGAGACCGTGCTCTTCGTCGCCGCCACGCCGGGCCGCGCCGAGCGTGTCGTCGAGCTGCTGAAGGACTACGAGCTGCTGGCGGTCCCCGTCTTCGTCGATCCGCGCCATCGCGACAACCTGCAGGCGCGCGGCGAGATGGTGCACGGCGCCTCCGTGCTGGTCGCCACCGGCCTCCTTTCGCGCGGCTTCCGCCTTCCCGCTGCCGCGCTGCGCATCTTTGCCGAGACCGACGTCTTCGAGGAGGAGCGCCGGCCGTCCGAGCGCCGCCGCGCCGCCGCCCGCACCTTCCTCTCCGACTTCCGCGACCTCAAGGTGGGCGACCACGTCGTCCACGTGGACCACGGCATCGGCGTCTTCGTCGGCCTCAAGCAGATCGCGGTCGATCCGTACGGCGGCCCGACGCAGGAGTTCCTCGAGCTGCGCTACGCGGGCGAGGACAAGCTCTTCGTCCCCGTCGAGCGGCTCGACCTGTTGCAGAAGTACACGGGGGCCGGGCGTCCCGCGCTCGACCGCCTTGGCGGCACCACGTGGGAGAAGGCCAAGACGCGCGTCAAGAAGGCGATGCGCGACATGGCCGAGGAGCTGCTGAAGCTCTACGCCTCGCGCAAGGCGCTCGCCGGCCATGCCTTCTCGCCCGACACCCACTGGCACGAGGAGTTCGACGCCGCGTTTCCCTACGAGCTGACGCCCGACCAGCAGGCGGCAGTTGACGACATCCGGCGCGACATGGAGTCGCCGACGCCGATGGACCGCCTGCTCTGCGGCGACGTCGGCTACGGCAAGACCGAGGTGGCGATGCGCGCCGCCTTCAAGGCGGTGATGGACGGCAAGCAGGTGGCCTTCCTCGCGCCCACCACCGTGCTCGCGTTCCAGCACCTCAAGACGCTGCGCGAGCGGTTCGCCGGCTTCCCGGTGACCATCGACATGGTGAGCCGCTTCCGCACGCGCGCCGAGATCAAGAAGACGCTCGACGACCTGGCCGCCGGCAAGGTGGACATCATCGTCGGCACCCACCGCCTGCTTTCGAAGGACGTGGCCTTCAAGGACCTCGGCCTGCTGGTGGTGGACGAGGAGCAGCGCTTCGGCGTCGCCCACAAGGAGCGCATCAAGCAGATGCGCCGCAGGGTGGACGTGCTGACGATGACGGCGACGCCGATCCCGAGGACGTTGAACATGTCGCTCGTGGGGATCCGCGACATGTCGGTCATCGAGACGCCGCCGAAGGACCGCCTGGCGATCCAGACCAATGTCGTGCGCTTCGACCAGGACCTGATCGCCCGCGCCGTCCGCGGCGAGCTGTCGCGCGGCGGCCAGGTGTACTTCATCCACAACCGTGTGGAGTCGATCTACTCGATCGGCCAGCTGCTGCAGCGGCTCATCCCCGAGGCGCGCGTCGTGGTGGGGCACGGGCAGATGAGCGAGGACGCGCTCGAGCGCGCGATGGTGGATTTCGTCGCGCGGAAGTACGACGTGCTGCTCGCCACCACGATCGTCGAGAACGGACTCGACATCCCGAACGTCAACACCATCGTCATCAACCGCGCCGACCGGTACGGACTCTCGCAGCTCTACCAGCTGCGCGGGCGCGTCGGGCGATCCGACCGTCCCGCCTACGCGTACCTGCTCGTGCCGCCGGGCAACACGCTGTCGCCGGTGGCGCGAAAGCGCCTGGCGGCCATCCGCGAGTTCAGCGAGCTGGGCAGCGGCTTCCGCGTGGCGGCGCTCGACCTCGAGATCCGCGGCGCGGGGAACCTGCTCGGCGGCGAGCAGAGCGGCCACATCGAGGCGATTGGCTTCGAGATGTACACGAAGCTGCTCGAGCAGACCGTGCGCGAGCTGAAGGGCGAGGAGATCGAGGACGAGTCGCGCGCGACCGTGAACCTTGGCGTGGACCTGAGGATAGACGAAGAGTACGTCCCCGAGCAGAACCAGCGGCTCGGCCTCTACCGCCGCGTCGCGTCCGCGCGCTCGGACGCCGAGATCGACTCGATCGTCGCCGAGGTCGAAGACCGCTACGGGCCGATGCCGCCCGAGGTGCTCAACCTGGTGGACTACGGGCGCATCCGCGTGCTGGCCGACCGGCTGGGGGTGGAGAAGATCGACCGCCAGGGGGCCGTGGTCGTCCTAACCTTCAAGGGCCAGAACGGCCCCGAGCCCGAGCGGGTGTTGCGGCTGCTGCGCGAGCAGCCCGACGTGACGCTGGCGCCGCCCTCGGGGATCAAGCTCGACCTGAACGGGATGACCCGGCTCGTCCGAGGGAACTCGCCGCGCCGTGGCCTCGAAGAGGCGTCTGGGGGCCTGCCTAGCCGTCGCCTCGAAGAGGCGTCTGGGGGCTTGCCCCGCCGTAGCCTCGAAGAGGCGAAGGGGGGCCAAGCGAGCACGGCAAGGGGTGCGGCGCGCCTGCCCCGCCGCGGCGAGGCCGCGAAGGCGCGCAGCTGGTGGACCGCCCGCGCCACCGAGGAAGAGGTGAAGCCCGGCTTCCGCAAGGAGGCCATCCTCCGGCCGGCGAAGGAGGATCCCCGCGCCCCGGGCGGCGTCCTCGCCAGGGTGACCGCGCTGCTGGCGGAACTGGCGGGCGGACAGTAAGATAAGGGATTCGGCTCTCGCCTCCGCGCCGGCTTGAAAACGTGCCGGCGGCTACGGCGGGCCGCGGAAAGCTCACTCTATGTCGAACCTGTTTCGTCCCCTGCTCGCCCTGTTGTTCGCGGCCTCGCTCGGCGCCACGGGAATGGCGCAGCAGGCTCCGCCCCAGCAGCCGCCGGCCGCGCCGCCGCAGCCTGCGCCGCAACAGCCCGCGACGCCCGCGCCGGTGGCGCAGCTTGGCGCCGCGCCGACCGAGATCATCGAGCAGGTGCTGGTGAAGGTGAACGGCGACATCTTCACCAAGAGCGACCTCGAGGCGCGCCAGATCCAGGTGCTTCGCGCGCGCAACCAGAGCCCGCAGACAGACGACGAGCTGAAGAGGACGCTGGCCGAGATCACGCCGCAGCTGCTGGTCGACAGCGTGGACGAGCTGCTGCTGGTGCAGCGCGGGCGCGACCTGGGCTACAGCCTGGGCGACGAGCAGTTCAACGAGATCCTCGGGAACATCAAGAAAGAGAACAAGATCGAGACCGAGGAGCAGTTCGAGTCGGCGCTCAAGCAGGAGGGGCTGACGCTTCCCGAGCTGCGCCGTTCGATCGAGCGCAGCATGATCATCAACCGGGTGCAGCAGGCCGAGGTGTTCAGCCGCATCTCGGTGACCGAGGAGGAGGCGCGCCGCTACTACGACACGCACCCCAACGAGTTCACCACCCCGCCCACGCTGATGATCCGCGAGATCCTGGTCGCGGTGAAGACCGACGGCAAGACGTTCAACGTCGGCCTCGACGAGGAGGCGAAGGAGAAGGCCGAGTCGATTCGCGCCCGCATCCTCGCCGGCGAGAGCTTCGACACTCTGGCCGCCCAGCTGTCCGACTCCTCGTCCAAGGCCAACTCGGGGCTGGTCGGGCCGCTGTCGCCCGAGGAGCTCGACCCCGCGCTGCGGAAGCTGTTCGAGGAGATGAAGCCCGGCGACGTCTCGCCCGTCACCCGCACGGCCGGCGGCTACCAGGTGTTCAAGCTCGAGTCGCGGAGCGAGACCAAGGTGCTCTCGTTCGACGAGGCCCGCCAGCAGATCGCCAACCGGGTGGCGATGGACAAGCGCCGCGCCGAGTTCAACAAGTACATGCAGAAGCTGCGCGGCGAGGCCCTCATCGAGTGGAAGAACGCCGACCTGAAGCGGATGTACGACGCGGCGGTCAAGAGGATGAACGGATAGCTCGCCCCCCCGGTATGGCCGACACGACGCCCTGGTTCGCCGTCTGGACCCGCTCCCGCGCGGAGAAGGCCGTTCACGATCAGCTGGTGCGCAAGGAGGTCGAGGTCTTCCTGCCCACCATCACGCGCTGGAGCCGCTGGAAGGACCGCAAGAAGCGGCTCGACGTGCCCCTCTTCCCGGGCTACTGCTTCGCCCGCTTCGACGAGCGCCAGCTGCTCAGCGTCGTCTCCTGCCAGGGGGTGGCGAGCGTCATCCACTTCGACGGCCACCCGGCGCCGATCCCGGCGATCGAGATCGAGAGCATCCGCACGCTGGTGACGAGCGGCCTGCAGTGCGACCCCTGCCCGCTGATCAAGGAGGGGTCGATGGTGCGCGTCGTCTCGGGGCCGCTGAAGGGGGTGGTGGGCCGGCTGGAGAAGAAGGCCGCCCACGCGCGCCTCGTGCTCTCGGTGGACCTCATCGGCCGCGCCGTCAGCGTCACCGTGGACGCAGCGGATGTGAGGGAGTACTGACGCGGGTAGTCCTTAGTTATTAGTTGTTAGTTGTTAGTTGTTAGTTGTTAGTTGTTAGTTGTTAGTTGTTAGTTGTTAGTTGTTAGTTATTGGTTGTTAGTTGTCTGGACGTAACCCTCCAGCCCATGCCCCTGTCCATGCTTCCTCCTTTCGGCCTCGCCCCCATGGCGGGGATGACCGACACCGCGTTCCGCCGCCTCGTCAAGCGGCGCGGCGGCTGCGGTCTCGTCGTCACCGAGATGGTCAGCTCGGAGGGGCTGGTGCGCGGGATCGACCGGACCCTCGAGTACGCCGAATTCACAGAGGAAGAGCGTCCCGTCTCGATCCAGATCTTCGGGGGCGACCCCGAGAAGATGGCGCACGCGGCGCAGATCGTCGAGGGGCTTGGCGCCGACGCGGTGGACGTCAACATGGGGTGCCCCGTCCCCAAGATCTCCAAGCACAACGCCGGCTGCCGGCTCATGCGCGAGCCCGATCACGCCGCCGCGATCGTGCGGGCGATGGTGGGGGCCGTGCGCATCCCGGTCACCGTGAAGATGCGGGCCGGCTGGAACGACCGCGAGGTGAACGCCCCCGAGCTGGCGCGCGCGCTCGAGGCGGCCGGGGCGTCGGCGCTCACGGTTCACGGGCGCACTGCCGCGCAGTCCTACAGCGGGTCGTCCGACTGGGAGCTGATCGCGCGCGTCGCCGCCGCCGTCACGATCCCGGTCTTTGGCAACGGCGACTGCATCGAGCCCGCCGATCTCGACCGCCGCCTGAAGGAGTCGGGCGTTGCGGGCGTGCTGGTGGGCCGCGGCGTGCTGCGCAATCCCTGGATCTTCGCCCAGGCGGCCGCCCTTGCCGCCGGCCGGCCGCTTCCCGAGGTGACCCTCCAGGATCGCGGCCGCTTCCTCCTCGAGTACATCGACCTGCTGCTCGCCGATCCCTCCGCCGAGCCCGCCGGCTTCCGCCACGTCGCCGGTGAGCCCTCGGCACACAGCGGCTCCGGCCCGGCAAGCCGGTCCCTAGCCCCGAGCCCCCAGCCCCCAGCCCCCAGCCCCCAGCCCCTAGCCCCCAGCCCCCAGCCCCCAGCCCCCAGCCCCCCGCCCCTAGCCCCCAGCCCCCAGCCCCTAGCCCCTAGCCCCCAGCCCCTAGCCCCTAGATCCCGCTACGTGATCAACAAGCTCCGCGCTC
>JARKSS010000414.1 GCA_029974175.1 Vicinamibacterales bacterium | reverse complement strand
GCGGCCGCGAAGCGCGCGTACGGGTGGTGCTGCAGCTCGAGAAGCTCGACGAGTCGCTCACGGTCGGCCGCGATCGCCAGACCTCCGCGCTCGATCCGCGCGGGTCGGCATTCAGCTCGGTGCTGACCCGCGAGCAGATCGAGGCGCTGCCCGACGATCCCGACGAGATGGAAGCGGTGCTGAAGGCGCTCGCCCCGCCAGGCTCGGTGATCCGGGTGGACGGCTTCAGCGGCGGGAAGCTGCCGCCGAAGTCGCAGATTCGCTCGATCCGCCTGCCTCGGCTCGACATGTTCGCCGCCGAGAACCACGGCGGCATGACGGGTGCGCACTTCATCGACATCATGACGATGCCCGGGAACGGGCCGCTGCGGGGGAACATCGACTTCAACTTCCAGGACGAGGCGCTCAACGCGCGCAACCCGTTCACCCCGGTCAAGGGGGCCGAGCAGCTGCGCCAGGTCGGCTACACGCTGTCGGGCACCATCGTTCCGGACCGCACGTCGTTCAGCGTCAGCGGCTCGGGCGGGTGGCTCTACACCTCGCCGAGTCTCCTCGCGGTACTGCCCGACGGGAGCACGGCGACCGATCCCCTTCGCCAGCCGCGCGACACATTCGACCTGAGCGTGCGGTTCGATCACGCGATCAACCGCGACCACGCGCTGCGCGCAAGCTACGACCGCCGGTCCTCCACCTCGAGCAACCTGGGGGTGGGCGGCTACAACCTGCCCGACCGTGCCTTCGAAAGCGAGTCGGCCTCCAACACCCTCCGGTTCTCCGAGAACGGTCCCCTCGGGCGCCGGATGTTCGGCGAGACGCGGCTGCAGGTCCGCTGGAGCGACACCTCGTCACGCTCGTCGATCGAGGCGCCGGCAATCCGCGTCCAGGACGCCTTCACGAGCGGAGGCGCGCAGCAGCGCGGGGGCGTGTCCACGACCGAGCTGGAGTTCGCCACCGACCTCGACTACGTGCGAGGCGCGCACTCGTGGCGGACCGGGCTGCTCGTCGAGGCCGGTTCGTATCGAGCGGACGACACCACGAACTACCTCGGCACCTACACGTTCGCCAGTCTGGACGACTACCGGGCCGGCCGCCCCGCCGCCTTCACGCGCCGCGTCGGCGATCCGAATGTCCGTTACACCACCCTGCAGGCCGCCGCCTACCTCCAGGACGACTGGCGAATCGCACGCAGCCTGCTGCTCTCGGCAGGCCTCCGCTACGGGCTCGAGCGGCACGTCAGCGACCGCTGGAACCTGTCGCCGCGCGCCACCATCGCCTGGTCTCCGTTCCGCAGCGGCCGCGTGACGCTCCGCGCGAACTACGGCTACTTCTACGACTGGATTCCCGCCGATCTCTACAAGGAAACGGTGCTCGTGAACGGCATCCGGCAGCGAGAGCTGAACATCGTCAACCCCGCATACCCGCTGGAGGCCCTCGGAGATCCCGACGACACGGTGGGCGGCGGCCTGCTCCCGTCGAACCGCTACCTCTGGCCCAGCGACCTGTCGCTTCCCGGCGGGCACCGCCTGGCGCTCGGCGTCGAGCGCACGCTCTCGGAGAACAGCCGGCTGAACCTGAGCTACAACCGCGGTTGGGGACGCGGGCAGCTGCGCGGCCGCAACCTGAATGCGCCGGTCAACGGCGTGCGGCCGGATCCGCAGTGGGCAAACGTGATCGAGCTGACGGGCGACGCCAGGTCAAGCTCGCAGCAGCTCCACGTGATCTACAGCCTGGTGAGGATGGACCTCCGCCGGCTCTTCGCCGTCGCCAACTACTCGCTCAGCCAGACAAGGACCAATACCGCCGGCCCGTTCGCCGTCGCGCCCGGTGGCGACGACCTCGACGCCGAGTGGGGGCCGGCCGCCTTCGACGTGCGCCACCGCTTCGGCGCGTCGTTCAGCCTGGCGCCGTTCAAGGACGTGACGATGGGCTTGAACGTGCGGGGGCAGTCGGGCGCGCCGTATACCATCACGACCGGCCGCGACGACAACGGCGACGGCCTGTTCAACGACCGGCCGGCGGGCGTCGGGCGGAACACGGCCCGCGGGCGCACGCAGTGGGACCTGGGCGGGCGGATCGCGTACGCGATCGGCTTCGGCCCGCCGCGGCAGAGCGGCGGCAGCGGGCCGCGCGTCGTGATCCGGCGCGGTGACGGGGACCTGGCGCCGGGGTTCGGCGGCGGGGCCGAGGACAAGCGTTACCGGGTGGAGTTCTACCTGGCAGGCCAGAACCTCCTGAACCGGGCGAACTACACGGCTTACAGCTTCGTGCTGACCTCCCCGTTCTACGGGAAGCCCGTGGCCGCCGCGCAGCCCCGCAAGCTGCAGGCGGGAGTCCGGTTCGGGTTCTGAGGGAAGGCCGGAGCGGGAGCGGGATCGGCCGTCAGCTGTCAGCCGTTTGCTGTCCGCCGTCGGCTTCGAGCATCAGCGTCACCGGCCCGTCGTTGACCAGCTCCACGTGCATGTGGGCTTGGAAGACGCCCGTGGCGGTGGGAAGGCCGAGCGCGCGGACCTCCTCGACGAAGCGTTCGTAGAGAGCGCGCGCCTGCTCGGCCGGGGCGGCGGCGTCGAAGGAAGGGCGGCGCCCTTTGCGGCAGTCCCCGTAGAGGGTGAACTGGGAGACGACGAGGACGCTGCCGCCAACCTCGGCGACCGAGCGGTTCATCTTGCCCTGGTCGTCCTCGAAGATCCGCAGGCCGACAACCTTGCCGGCGAGGTGTCGGGCCTGCACCTCGGTGTCGCCGTGGGTCACGCCGAGCAGCACCAGGAGGCCGGGGCCGATCTCGCCGACCGTTTCCCCGTCAACGACGACGCGGGCGGATGAAACACGCTGAAGGACCAGGCGCATGAGACTGGCTCAGGGCTCAAGGCTCACGACTCATGGCTCATCGACCCGGGCCGGCTCGACGCCCGGAGCCTCGAGCCTCGAGCCCTGAGGCTTCGGCAACAGCCGGACGTCCAGCAGGTGCGACCCGGTGACGTTCTTGAGCGCGCTGAGCATCGAGTTTTTCACGCCCGGGTGCTCGCGCTCGAGATCGAACAACAGGCGCTTCACCCGCTGCCGCTGCAGGCTCAGGTCGCCGCACGCCGGGCAGCTGCACGGCACGATCGGCAGGCCGCACTCCTTTGCGTACGCCCGCGCCTCGCTCTCCAGCACGTACACCAGCGGCCGGATGACGACGTGCCGCCCGTTGTCCGAGGTCAGCTTCGCCGGCATCGCCTTGAGGTTCCCCTCGAAGAACAGGTTCAGCAGCAGCGTCTCGATGCAGTCGTCGGCATGGTGGCCGAGGGCGATCTTCGTCGCGCCGATCTCCCCCGCCATCTTGTAGAGCACGCCGCGCCGCAGCCGGCCGCACAGCGAGCACGGCGTGTCGTCCACGTCGAGCAGGTTCTCCATCGTCTCGTTGATGGTGGTGTGGCGGACGACGCACTCCCAGCCGCGCTCGTCGCAGGTGCGGGTGATCAGCTCGTGGTCGTACCCCTCGAAGCCGGCGTCCACGTTGGCGGCCACCAGCGAGAAGTTGATCTTCGCCCGGCGCCGCAGCACGTCGAGGATCTGCATCAGGGCCCAGGAGTCCTTGCCGCCCGACAGGCCGACCAGGACCCGGTCGCCGTCCTCGAGCATCTCGAAGTCGGAGATGGCCTGGGTCGTGCGCCGGGCGATTCGCGTTTCGAGCGGGGACTGGTAGGGCATCACGTCACACGATCACGAGCTTGGAGACGACGGCCTCCCAGGTCATTGACGACACGGCCTGCCGGGCGTTGGCGCCCAGCTCCTGCGCCAGCATCTCGTCGTCGGCGAGGCGGGCCAGGGCGTTGCCGAGGGCTTCCTCGTTCGGGGCCGTCACGTATCCTTCCACGCCGTCGCGCACCAGCTCGGCCGGTCCGCCGCTGTCCGTGCAGGTTACGACCGGTTTCCCTGAGGCGAACGCCTCGACGGTGACGAACCCGAAGTCCTCGTTGTAGGCAGGGAAGCAGACGGCGCGGCAGCGCGCCAGGTAGTCCACGAGCTGAGCAGGACTCACCTCGCCGACCAGGCGAACCCGGTGATCGACACCCAGCTCGCGGGCGAGCGCCTCGAGCTCGCCGCGCGCCTCGCCGTCGCCCGCGATGATCGCCCGGGTCTGCCCCGCCTCGGCCCTGGCCATCGCCCGCACGAGCATGTCGAACCGCTTCAGCTTCGTCAGGCGCGAGACGGCGAAGATGAAGTCGCCGTACTCGTCGCAGCGGTAGTCGCGCTGCGGCGGCGGCGGGTACAGCACCTCGGAGGCGATGCCGCCCCAGCGCTGCAGCCGCGCCTGGATGGTCTTCGACTGGGCGAACAGCTTCGTGACGTTCCTGGTGAGCAGCCAACGGTCGGCGCCGTGAATCAGGCGGCGGCGAACGGTTTCCTTCGCCTGCTGGGCCGGCGTCAGCGTGGCGTGGAAGCTGTCCCACAAATCGTAGTACTCGCGCATCCGGTGGTTCAACCAGCAGACGTGGCGCGGGTGGCGCACCGCGTAGCTGGGGTACCGGAAGCTCACCACCTGGTCCACCGGCCCGCCGTCCTGCGCCGTCCGCACGTCGGTCAGCCACGTGGACAAGTACGCGGAGGCCTGGTGCCCGAACGGGTTCTGCGGCGTGACCCGCACCTCGGCCTGGTGGCCCGCCTCGCGCAGCGCCCGCGCCAGCGAGTTGGCAATGACCAGGTGGCCGCCCGCCCCGAAGGACAGGCCCGAGGTGACGACGAGAATGCGGCTCATTCCGGGTCGCGGCTCCCCACGATCTTCGCCGGGCGGCCGACGGCCACCGCCCGGTCGGGGACGTCCGTTTTCACCACCGCCCCCGCCCCGACAATCGCGTGCGCGCCGATGGTGACGCCGTCCATCACCTTGGCGCCGGCGCCCATCCAGACGCCCTCGCCCACGTTGACACCTCGCGAACGCCGCCCCTGTTCGGCCACGGCCCGCGACGGGTCGCTGAAGTCATGGTCGCCGCCGATGAGGTAGCAGTAGGCGGCAAACAGCGCGTTGCGCCCGACGACGACACGGCTGGCCGAGAACACCTCGCAGTTGAACCCGATGTTCACCCCTTCGCCCAGCTCGATGTCGCCGTTCTTGCACGAGAGGATCGTGTTGCGCCCGATGAAGACGCCAGGCCCAATCGTGATCCCCTGGTTGTCCTCGCCTTTCGCGTCGAGCAGGCAGTTGTCGTCGATCACCACGTCGTCGGCGATCCGGATCTTGTGCGGGTGGCGCAGGACGACGTTCTGCCCGAAGACGACGTTGCGGCCGCAGGCGCCGAGCAGCAGCGGGTACAACAACTTGCGCAGGGCGAGACCCAGCGCGCCGGGCACGGCCTGCGAGAGCAGGAGCGTCGCCTCGTACTTCAGCAACGCGCCGAGGCCGGGGCGGCCGACGACCAGCGAGGCGTATTTCTGCCGCGCCGTCAGGCGGCGGTCGGACAGCTGGTCCTGCACGCGGGGGATTGTCATAGTCCCAATCCCAATCTCAAATCCACCCCTTCAGCCGGTACCACTCCAGCGACCGCCGCACTCCCTCGCGCAGCGTGACCTTCGGCGCGTAGCCCAGCTCGGCGCGGGCGCGGGAAATGTCGAAGGCGCGGCTCTTGGTGAAGAAGTCCACCCGCCGCCGGTAGATGGGCGGCTCCACCCGCAGCGGGACGCAGACGGCCTCGCACAGCGCCCCGGCCACCCAGAACGGCCACACGGGCAGGCGGATCGGCAACGGCTTCACCCCCGACTCGCGGGCAATGAGCTGCACCAGCTCTTTCAGGGTCCCCACCTCCCCGCCGGCCAGGATGTAGGTGCGCCCGGCAGCCTGCGGCACCGTCCCGCACAACCGGAGCCCCTCCACCAGGTCGTCCACGTAGGTCAGGTGATAGAAGATGTCACCCCGCCCAAGGATGACGAACCGCCGGCGCGCGACGCCGCGGAACAGCTTGAGCAGCCGCGTGTCGCCCGGCCCGTAGATCCCGCTTGGCCGCGCGATCACCAGCTCGATTCCCGACGCGGCCGCCGCCTCGCGGGCCACGCGCTCGCCCTCGAGCTTGGTCTCCTGGTAGATGTCACCCGGCCGAAGCGGCGCATCCTCGTTCGCCGGCGGATTCTCGACGTCGCCGTGCACGCCCACCGTGCTGCAGTGCACCACGCGGCGCACGCCGGCCCGCGCCGCCGCCCGGATCAGCGCGCCGACGCCCTCCGCGTTGACCGCGCGGTAGGCCGAAACCGGCAGGCCGGTCTGCCGGTAGATGGCCGCGACGTTGTAGACGGTTGCGACCCCCTGCACCGCGCGCTCGAGCGACGCGGGGTCGGTGAGATCGCCCACCGCGATCTCGATGCCGGCGGTCGTGAGATCGCGCGCCTTCTCGGGGTTGCGCGCGAGGACCCGGACGCGGAAGTTCCGCGACGCAAGGCCGCGCGCCAGGTGGCCACCGGTAAACCCGGTGGCGCCGGTGACGAGCACCGGCTCGCCCGTCCCCGGCCTCATCGCGCCCCGTCCCGGTCGCGGGCCGCGACCACGGTCACCGGCGAGCCGAGCAGGCGAAGGAGGCCGGCCCGTGCCATCAGATTCTCGGTCGCCCGGGTGAAGGCGCGCGATCCAATCGCCTTGTGCAGCGCGATCGGCAGCACGAACTGGCGGTGGCGCTCGATGACCCGGAATCCATGGCGCGCCAACTCGCGATCGACCGTCGCGTCGCGCAGCACGCGGTACGCCTCGGTGCGCGATCCGAGCGCCGCCGCCACGCGCCGCCCCATCGCCTGGAGCGCCGCCCCGCTGGACCACGCCGGGTAGTCGAACACCACCCGATCGCGGGTCACCCGGCACAACTCCCCCAGGCACTGCCGCCAGTCGGGCGCGTGCATCAGCAGGCGCAGGCTGATCGCGGCGTCGAACGCCCGGTCGGCGTAGGTCAGGCGGTGGGCGTCGCCCACGACGAACTCCACGCCCAGCCCCTTGGCGCCCGCCCGGCTCCGCGCCACCGCAAGCATCTGCTCGGAGGCATCGAGTCCGACCACGCGCGCGCCACGCCGGGCGAGCGCAAGCGCGGCCCGCCCCGTGCCTGTCCCCACGTCGAGCACGGCCCGGCCCTCGACTCCCGGCAAGGCCGACAGCAGCAGCCGCTCCTGCGTCTCGGCGACGAGCGTGCCGATCGGCCCGCTGAAACGCCGGCGATCGAAGCACTCGGCGGTGGCCGGGTCGGCGTAGACCGCGTAGCTGTAGTGATCGGCCGGGTGCTCGCCCGTCACGACACGCTCCCAGCCGTGGCGCCGCAGGCGGAGGCGGCCTCGAACACCTCGAGCGCCCGCCGCGTGCGGTCGATGTACGCCTCGTCGCTGTACCTGCGCTCGGCCAGGGCGCGGGCGCGGGCGCCCAGCACGCGGCCGCGTGCCGGATCGCGAAGCGCCTCGAGGATGCCCGCCGCCAACCCCTCGGCGGTCGGTTCGGTCAGGATCGACACCTCGTCGTCCAGCACCTGCGTGTGGGTGAGCAGCCGGGTGGCGACGATGGGACGGCCCGAGCGGAGGTACTGGTAGATCTTCAGCGGCGTGTTGGTCCCGGTGCTCCGCGGCGACACCAGCACGTCGGCCGCATCCAAGAACGCGGGGATCTCGGCAGCCGGCCGCTCACCGGCGAAAATGGTGACGCCGTCGATGCCGGCCGCGCGCGCCTGCGCCCGTGCCCGCTCGACCTGGGCCGGCTTGCCCCCGGCCAGCAGCAGGCGCGCCTCCGGGTGCTCCTGCACCACGAGCGCCATTGCCTCGAACAGCAGGCCGATCCCCTGGTACGCCTCGAAGGTGCCCGTATAGACCGCAAGCGGGGCGTCGGGCGCCAGCCCGAACTCCGCCCGCACGCGAGCGCCCGTGCCCGCGAGCGGGGCGTCGCCCGACCCGGGCGCGTTCTCGATCAGCACCGGCTCGGCTTCCGGGTCGATCCGCCGGACGGTCTCCCCCAAGTGCGGGCAAATGACGATCACCACCTTCGAGTGGCGGATGAAGGAACGCTCGAGCCAGGAGAACAGCCCCTTCAGCAGGCGCGAGCGGCTGAAGGAGAAGTTCTCGAGCTGCTGCGGCAGGCTCGAGTGCATGTCATAGAGGTGCGGCACGCGCAACGCCCACGCGAGGGGCAGGCCGATCGCGGCCCCTTCCTCGTGCGAGTGCACGAGGTCGTACCGGCCCGACAGCGCGCGGCGTACGGCCGACAGGAACAGCGACACGTCCAGGAACGCCTTCGGCCACGACGGGCCCACCCGCACGCCGCGGATGAACGGCGGCCTCACGCACCGGAAGACGCGCAGCCCCGGCAGTTCCACGTCATGGCCGAACGGGTAGGTGACCAGGTCTACCGTGTGCCCCAGCGTGGTGAGCGCCCGGATCCGGTGGTATTCGCTGAACGGGGTCCCCCGGGGCTCGAAGAACGGCTCCGGCGCGATCATCAATATGCGCATGGGCTGAACGGCAACCCGACGCCTGCAGGATGGGGGACTGAAGGAAGCCGGGAAACGGAGGAAACGAAGCTCGAATTATATACCGCTTTCAGCCGAGGCCGCCTGCATGGTAACCTCTGCACTTCCCGGCGCTTGCGGCATCGCCACGCACGTTCACGGCCCGCGCCCGGCACGCCCCGTTCCCGACCCATGACTCCAGTTGGCCGCCTTCCGCTTGCGATCCGCCGGGCGCTGGCCATCACTGCCAAGGCAGCCGTGAGCGCAGCGCTCCTGGTCGTGCTGCTCTCGCACACAGACCTCCGCGGACTGGCGGCCCACGTGTTGTCCGCCGCCCCGCTCTGGCTGGCCGCCGCACTGGGAGTGTACCTCATCCACCTGGCGCTCAATGCCTGGCGCTGGCGCCTGCTGCTCCACGCGCAGGGCACCTCCTTCGCCGGGCGCCAGCTGTTCGCCTCGTATCTCGTGGCCACCTTCTTCAACAACTTCCTGCCCAGCAACATCGGGGGCGACGTCGTCCGGGTGACCGACACGGCGGGACGCCTCGGCTCGAAAACGCTGGCCGCGACGATCGTCCTGATCGACCGGGGGATCGGCCTCCTCGGCCTCGTGCTGGTGGCGGCGGTCGGCGCGTCGGTCGCCTCTGGCGGCCGGCCCGGCGTCCTGCCACTGTGGCCCTCCTGGCTCTGGATCGGCCTGCTGCTGGCCGTCGCCGTCTCGGCGCCGGCGGTGCTCGCGCCGGCCGGCGTGGGACGGCTGTTGCAGCCCCTGCGGGTCGTGCATCCCGAGTGGGTCGATGAACGGATCGCCCGCGTCACCAGCACTCTGGGGCGGCTCCGCGAGCGCCCGTCGGCGCTGGCTGCCTGCTTTGCCGGCGCGGTCACCGTGCAGGCCATCCTCGTGCTCTACTACGCGGCGGTGGCCGCGGCCCTGGACATCCCAATCCCGCTCGTGCATCTGGCGGTCCTGGTGCCGCTGTCCTTCGTCGTGCAGATGCTGCCGGTGTCGATGAACGGCTTCGGCGTGCGCGAGGCCACCTTCTCGTTCTACTTCGGCCGCCTGGGCCTGGCGATCGAGTCGGCGATGGCACTGTCGCTCGTCGCCACCGGCCTCATCATGCTGCTGTCGCTGCTGGGGGCGGTGGTGTACGTGGGGCGCGGACGGAAAGCGTAGGGTGCGAGGTCTCAGTTGCCGACGGTCCCCTGCATGTTGATGAGCGCCCCGAGGAAACGGCGGTCATTGGTCTTCGGGTCGTTGTTCCTTGGCACCATGCCGTCCGACGGCTTCACCGACAGCACGTAGCTGTAGCCCCGGTCAGCGTAGACGCCCGCGGGTTCCTCGAAGGTCACATCCATCGGTTCACCCCGCTTCATGGCGAGCGTGGTCTGCTGGCCGGCAAACGAGACCCTGACGTTCCCGTCCACCGCGCTCGTCACCCGAAGGCGCATCGAAGTCAGCTTCTCGCGCGTCCGGACGATGACGTCGCCGCGGCGCCTCCCGGCGAACCAGAGGCCGGCCGGCTCGGGGGGGTACGCGTTGCGGTCGAGCAGGTAGAGCGACAGCTCGGGGTCGCTGCCGTACTTGATCTGGACCCGGTTCCGGTCGAGCATCACGGGCAGATCGTTCACCATCGTCAGCTCGATCGGCAGCAGGCGCACCGCGCCGTGATCCAGGTTGTAGTACGGGTAGCGCGCCGAGAAGAACGGGTTCAGCACGAGCTGCGCCGTGAAGAGGGCGCCGCCGGCCCAGGCAACCAGCGGGGCGGCCAGCGACTGGACAGGGGGCAGGAAGAAGAACAGCACCGCGTAGACCGGCAGGAAGTAGCGGTTGCCGACGGGCCCGCCGCCTCCCGACCAGGTGTACGGCAGGATCGCCAGCGTCACGGCAATCGTCCCGAGCACCGCGAGCAGCGCCAGCACGTGCCAGCCGCGGATCTCGCGCCACCGCCACCACCACAGCACCAGCGCCGCGAGGCCGGGAAAGAAGTATGGCAGCAGCCCGAAGTGCCGGCCGATGAGGAAGTAGACGGCGTTTCGGACGAAGCGCTCGGCCAGATCGCGTCGGTCGAGCACCGCGCTGGTGTCGAGCTCGTTGGTGGCCGTGGGGTACCCGACCGTCTCGAACGTCATCGCGGGCGTCTGGTGCGGGAAGTTCGAGTAGAAGACGCGGCGGTTGCCCCCCTGGTAGTTGAACTCTCCCGTCACGGCGGCGTTGATCGCAAAGAGGCCGCCGGCCACCCCCGCAAAGATGGCGCCGAGGACCGCAGCGCGCCCCAGACGCCAAAGGAACCGCGCGCCCTCGCCTCGTCGCCAGACTCCCCACAGCGGCCACGCAATCACGGGTCCCGCCAGCAGCACGTAGAGCGGCTTCGAAAACGTCACCATGCCCAGCAGCACCACCGCCGCCACGTCGCTCCACGGGCCGCGCACGAACCGGCCAAGGCGCCCGAAGCGCTCGGAGGGAGGCGCAACCTGCTTGTAGAGCCAGAAGAAGTACGCGTAGAAGACGAGCGAGATGTTGAAGATCTCGGGCGTGTACCAGACGGCGTAGACCGGGACCACCGAGACGACCAGGAACGCCAGCGTGAAGGTGAGGGCCACCGCCTTGGGGGAGCGCGCCGAGAGAAAAACGTAGCCGAGCCAGGCGATCCCCGCGAGCAGCAGCACGTGGAAGACCAACAAGCCGCGCAGGCCGAGCAGGCGCACGAAGGGGGCGGCAAAGACGGGGTAGATGTACGCCTTGCCGAAGTAGAGGCGGTCGAGCGGTGCATCGCCCCACCGCATCACCCGGACGAAGGGCCACCGGCCCACCAGCTTGACGCGAACCATCTTGCCGCGCTTGAGGAAGGCGCCGTCGGGGCCGCAGGTGTAGACGGCCCAGTAGCGCTGGAGGTCCTTGCGCTCGAACGCCAGGTCGCCGTCGTACGCGGCGCTCAGCGCCATCGCGGTGTAGGTGGCCTCGTCGCCCTTCAGCCCCCAGCCGTTGTGCACCGGATCGACGGTGAAGGCTGCCGACAGCAGCAGAACGAGCAGGACGCCAGCCACCAGATGCTCGGTCTTCATCGCGCACTCACAGGCGAGAGGCCCGTGCTACTCCTTCCCAGGCGGGACGCCTGTGCTCTCCCCCACCCCTAATCCAGGAACGACAAGTCCGCCTGCAGGAGGCCCTTTCGGCGTGTCGCCCGCGATACCTCGTGCAGCAGATCGTAGAGGCGTTCCATCTTCCTCACGAACGCCGCGATGTCGTAGCGCGCGGCTGTCTCCCGCGCGGCCGCCGAGAGCCGCGCGCGCTCGGCGGGGTCGTCGATCAAGCGGACAATCCGATCGGCCAGGGCGGCCGCGTCCCGCTTCGGCACGATCAGCGCGTCGCGCCCGTCAGCCAGCACGTCCACCAGACCGTCGGCATCGGTGGCGACGATCGCCTTGCCGGCCGCCAGCGCCTCGAAGACGGTCAGCGGCGTGCCCTCCCAGAGTGACGGGAACACGTCGATGTCGAAGGCTGACAGCAGCCCGGCGACGTCGCGCACGAACCCCAGGAAGACGAACCGGTCACCGAGCCGCGCCTCGCGTGCCTGCGCCTCGAGCGACGATCGCAGCGGCCCCTCCCCTGCCAGGAAGAACCGGGCCGCGGGGCGGCGCTCGAGCACCTGCCGCGCCGCCTCCACCAGGTACTCGTTCCCCTTCGAGTCGTGCAGCCGCGTGACGGTGCCGACGACGACGTCCCTGTCCTGGGCGCCGATCTCGCGCCGC
>JARKSS010000408.1 GCA_029974175.1 Vicinamibacterales bacterium | reverse complement strand
CAGCAGGCCGAGGCGCTGCTCGCCATCGCCTCGCACTTCCACTTCCGCCTGAAGACCACCCGGGCGCTTCCCCTCGAGCGGAAGGTGCGGTACCTCGCCTCGCTGCCCGGGCTCTCGGACCCGGTCGCGGGCCGCGTCCTGGTGGCCTACCACCTGCGTCACCGGCGGCCGATGCTGGCCGCGTTCCTCGACGCGCTCGGCATCCCGCACGATAACGGCGTGCTCAGCGGCGAGGACCTCGAGGCCCCCGAGGCCTCGCGGCTTGCCGAGGCCGCGGCAAAGCTGCGTGCCGAGTACCCAAACGAGGACGTGGAGCTGTATTTCCAGACGCTCCTCGTCCAGGATCCGGATACCTGGGGAGGGCTGGCCGAGGTGCTCCAGGCGGAGGAGAAGCGGAGCCCCGAGGCCTGACGCCGGTCCGTGATCGAGCCGCTCCCGGCCTTCGTCGGCATCAACCTGCCCTGGCACACCTACGGGTGCGACTTCGGCGCCAACGCCTGGTTCCCCGAGGGCGGCATCGGCCGTCCCGGGGTGGCCGGGGAGCTCGACAGACTGTTTGCCCGCCTCGCAAGGGCCGGTCTCGGCGTCGTCCGGTGGTTCCTTTTCTGCGACGGGCGGGCGGGCATCAGGTTCGACCCAGCCGGGGTTCCCGCCGGCCTCGATGCCTATTGCTTCCGTGACGTTGACGCGGCGTTGGCGCTGGCGGCTTCGCACCGCGCAACCCTTCTCTTCGTCCTCTTCGATTTCACGTGGTTCCGGCCGCGTCGCGTGGTGAACGGCGTCGAGTTGTTCGGGCGCCGCCGGGTGGTGGCGCGGGAAGAAAGCCGCCGGACGTTGCTGGAGCGGGTGGCCGTGCCGCTTCTGAGGCGGTACGGCCGCGAGCCTGCCATCCTGGGCTGGGACCTGTGCAACGAACCCGAATGGGCCACCTTCGGGTACGGCAGCGTGCTGCCATGGCAGACGATTGCGCCCGGGACGATGTCGGGGTGGTTGCGCGAGATGGCGGCGGCCGCGCACGCCGAAACGGTGCAGCCCGTGACCGTCGGCCTTGCTTCGCAGCGCGGCCTTCCGTTGGTCGAGGACTGCGGCCTCGACTTCTACCAGGTTCACTGGTACGACCGGCTGGAGCGCCGCTCGCCGCTGGCGCGCCTTTCAGCGGGAAAGCTCGATCGGCCCCTGCTGCTCGGCGAGTTCCCCACGGCCCGGTCGCGGCTCCATGCCGCCGCGGTCATTGCCGCCGCGCGTGAGGCCGGTTACAGCGGCGCGCTGGCCTGGTCGGCGCGCGCCCTCGACGAGCACTCCAACCTGGCGGCGCTGGAAGAAGCGCTCGGCATCCTGCCGCCGCGCGGGTTCACGCCAAGCCCTCTTTGAGACCGGGGCAAGGAAGACCGCGCAAAAGAAATGGCGGGAGGGCCGAAGCCCGCCCGCCACGAAGACTCCCTGTGGGCGAAGATCCCGGTTGGCTGCCTACCGCCGCCTGCGGGCCGCCAGGCTCGCCCCGATCAGGCCGAGACCAAGCAGCATCATGCTGGTCGGCTCGGGCACCTGGTGGGTCTCCAGCGACATCAGCCCCGTCTGCCGAGCGCCGGTCTCGTCGCTCGAGAATGCGGCCTTGATTGACTGGCCTTCCAGGTCGAAGGTCACAGGGGCCGCGTAGTTCAAGGTGAACGTCCACGTGTACGTGGCTCCAGTCCCCGTAGGCAGCGCAGTTCCCG
>JARKSS010000391.1 GCA_029974175.1 Vicinamibacterales bacterium | reverse complement strand
CGCCTGATCGCGCGCAGCATGGCGGCGCCCGCCGCGCGCCTGTTCGTCGGGCCCGGCGTGGCGGCCTACCTGCAGGCCTTCCGGGCGCTGTTCCCCGAGGGGGCCGACTACGAGCACGATCACCTCGAGCGGCGCCTCGAGCTTCCCCCCGACAAGCGGCTGGTCGAGCCGCGCAACGCCGACTCGCACCTCGCCTTCATCGCCGCGGGGCTGCGCCCGTGCGTCATCTCGCGCAACGGGCCGGGGCCCGGCGTCTGCTTCGTCGACCTGGACGGGATCAACGGCGGGCGGCCACGCACCCGGCGGACCCGGATCATCGGGTTCACCGAGGAGGAGGAGATCGCCAGGGCCCGCATCGAGGTGCCAGTCTCGACCCACGCCGTGGACTCGGTCAACCTGAAGGACCCGCGGCTGGGCGTCTACGATCAGCTGCGGGAGTTCGTCCGCGCGCACGACGTGTCGAAGGGCCGCCTGCGCCTTGCGCTCGCCGAGCACGAGCGGCACGCCGGGCTGACCGTGAACGAGTACGAGACGCTGCTGATGCGCCACGACCTGCCCGAGGTACTGCGCAACCCGCTGCGGTTCGCCATCGAGCGCGGGCGCCACGCGCTGGCCGAGCCGCGGAAGGTGCCGGCCAAGACCCTCGGTTACGCGAAGTACGACCTGGTGCGCATCGTCAACCAGCTCGTGGACACCCTCGGCCTGCACGAGTCGCTCGTCGAGCGCCTGATCGCGCGCAGCATGGCGGCGCCCGCCGCGCGCTTCCTCCGCATGAAGCGCTCCGTCAGCCTGCTCGTCTCGGACGGGCAGGGACACGGTCCGAGCCTGGTCGAAGGCACCTACCAGAGCCCGATCCTCGTCCAGTGGAACCGCAGCGGCCGCCCCACGCGCACCCTGGACGTGACGCTGACCGCGATCAGCTGACGGTGCCTCGTCCTACGCCTTGTCCGCGATGGCCGGGCCCGGCGCCGGCTGCCGCCGCACCTCGCGCGGCGCCGTCTCCGTCCGCCGCAGCTTCCCCAGCACCCAGTCGCGCCAGCCGCTCAGGATGTCGTAGACGGTCGGGATCACCAGCAGCGTGAGCAGCGTCGAGGTGAGCACGCCGCCGATGACCGCGCGCCCGAGCGGCGCCCGGAAGTCGCCCCCCTCGCCGTGGCCGAGCGCGACCGGCACCATGCCGGCGATCAGCGCGAAGGTCGTCATGAGGATTGGCCGCAGGCGCACCCGGCCGGCCTCGATGATGGCGGTGCGCCGATCCATGCCGGCCTCCTCGGACCACTTGGCGAAGTCGATCAGCAGGATCGCGTTCTTCGCGACGATCCCCGCCAGCAGGATCACGCCGATCATGCTCATGATGTTCAGCGTGGACCCGGTCACCAGCAGCGCCAGCATCACCCCGATGAGCGAGAGCGGCAGCGACAGCAGGATCGACAGCGGATCGAGGAACGACCCGAACTGCACCACCAGCACGAAGTACATCAGCGACAGCGCGACGACCAGGGCGACGACGATGCGCCCGAAGACCTCGGCGGTATCGCGGGTTTCGCCCCCCTGGCTGATGCGGTAGCCGGGCGACAGCGGCACGGAGGAGAGGCGGGCGTTGAAGTCGCGCATCACCTCGCTCAGCGGCCGGTTCTCGGTGTTGGCCTGGATGGTGACCACGCGCTCGCGGTCGAGGTGATCGATGCGCGCCGGGCCGACGCCGCGGCCGATACGCGCGATCTGACCGAGAGGCACGGTGACCGGGCCGTCCGGCCCCGTGATGACGAGCGGCAGCGACTGCAGGTCGGTCGGCCGGGTCCGCGCCTGCGGCTCGAGGCGCACTGTCACGTCGCGCGTCTCGCCGATGGGGTCCACCCAGTCGCCGACGTCGATCCCGGCGAAGGCCGGCCTGAGTGTCTGCGCCACCTCGCCCACCGTCACGCCCACGCTGCCCGCCAGCGCCCGGTCCATCGCGACCTCGATTTCCGGCTTCTGCCCCTTGGTGGACAGCCCCACGTCCACCGCCCCCGGGATCTCGCGAAGCACCCCCGCAATCCGGGAGGCCAGCGCGTTCAGCACGTCGATCTCGGGGCCCTGCAGCTGCACCTGGATCTGCTTCTGGTTCGCGAACATGTCCGAGCTGATCCAGGCGGTCACCCCCCCGATCTGCTTCACCTCGCGGCGCAGCTCCTGGGCGATCTCCTCCTGGTGGCGCGAGCGCTCGTGGCGCGGCACCAGGCGCACGTAGATGGTGGCTTCGTCCACCGCGCCCGAGCTGCCGCCCAGACCGCCGCTTCCCCCGACCGACGCGTACGTGTAGGCGACCTCGGGCTTCGAGCGGGCCAGCCGGGCGACCTCCTCGGTCTTCAGCCGGGTATAGGCAAGGTTCGAGCCCGGCGGCGTCTCGATCACAACGTTGAACTCCGACACGTCCTGCACCGGGAAGAACGCCCCGCCGATGATCCCGAGCGCCGGCAGCGCGAGGGCACCGAAGAAGAAGAGCGTCCCGATGCCGATCATGGACACGCGGTGATCGAGCGCCCAGGCGATGACCTGCTTGTACCGATCGGCCTGCCGGTTGAACCACCGGTTGAAACGCCCGAGCACGCGGCTCAGCCAGGCCCGCCGCTCCATGGGCACGTGCGGGTCGGGCCAGTAGGCCGAGAGCATCGGGTCGAGCGAGAACGAGACGAACAGCGACACCAGCACCGAGCAGGCGATGGTCAGCGCGAACGGCGCGAACCACTGCTCGGCCACACCGCCCATGAAGGCGATCGGCACGAAGACGACGACGATCGAGAAGGTGGTCGCCGCCACCGCCAGGCCGATCTCGTCGGTTCCTTCGTGAGCGGCCGTGTAATGATCCTTGCCCATCTCCACGTGGCGGACGATGTTCTCGCGAACCACGATGGCGTCGTCGATCAGGATGCCGATCGCCAGTGACAGCCCGAGCAGCGACATCGTGTTGAGCGTGTAGCCGAAGGCCGCCACCGCGATGAACGACGCGAGCACCGAGATCGGCAGCGCCACGCCGGTGATGATGGTGGACCGCCACGAGTTCAGGAACAGGAAGACGACGAGCACCGTCAGCGCCGCCCCCTCCACGAGCGCGCGCTGCACGTCGCCCACCGAGCGGCCCACCCGCACGCCGGCGTCGCGCACCACGCTCAACTGGACGTCGGGCGGAAGCGTGGCCCGGATCCCGTCGAGCGCCTCGCGGACGCTCTCGGCAACGTTGGTCGTGCTGTAGCCCTTCGACTTGATGACCTCGATGCCGACGGCCTCCTCGCCGTTGAAGGCCGCCGCCGACCGCGGCTCCTCGGTGCCGTCGCGCACGGTTGCCACGTCCCCCAGCCGCACCAGCTGGCCGCCGGGCCGCCGCGCCACGGTCAGCTGTTCGAAGTCGCGGGGCGTCTCGAGGCGGCCCAGCAGCCGGATTGGCTGCTCTTGCAGGTCGCCGGTCAGGCGGCCGACCGGGGCCGCGAGGTTCTGCGCCTGCAGCGCCTGCACCACCTGCGCCACGCTGACGTTGGCCGGCTGCAGCGCGTACGGCCGCAACTCGACCGTCAGCTCGCGCGTGATGCCGCCGACGACCCGGACCTCGGCCACGCCCGGCAGGCCCCGCAGCTGCCGTGTCACGCCGGGGTCGGCCAGCAGCGTCAGCTCGGGGCCGCTCCGCTTCGGCGAGGCGAGCACCATCGAGACAATCGGGATGTCGGCCGGGTCGAACCGGGTGAGCACCGGTTCCTCGAGCTCGGGGGGCAGGTCGGCGCGGATCACGCCAATCTCGTCGCGGATCTGCTGCGTGGCTTCCTGCAGGTTCTTCTCGTAGACGAACTCGACGATCACGAGGCCGTAGCTGTCGAGCGCCGACGAGGTGATCCGGTCCACGCCGCTGATGCCGGAGATCGCGTCCTCGACCGGCTCGATGACCTCGCGCTCCACGTTTTCGGGGGCCGCCCCGGGGTAGAGCAGCGAGACCACGACCACCGGCGGCTGGACGTCGGGGAACTCGTCGGTCTTCAGCAGGACGAGCGAGGCAATTCCGAACAGCACGAGCGCCAGCATCGTGACGATGGTGACCACGGGCCGTCGGATGGCGAAGTCGGAAATGAACATGATCCAAAGCCCTGAGGTGACGCCAAGCCGCACAGGCGTCTCGCCTGTGGGCACCTGTCGTCCCGCCTGTGAGCACCCATCGCCCTGTGAGCACCCCGGTGAGCCTTCACAGGCGGGACGCCCGTGCCACTGATCAGTGGGGGCGTGCCGCGACCGGTTCGCCGGCCACGCTCACCGGCGTGCCCGGCGTGACCGCCTGCGCGGCGCCGGTCAGGAGAAGGTCTCCCTCTTCGACCCCCGCAATCAGCTCGACCTGGCCGCGCGCCTCGTCGGTGAGGCCGACCTCCACCGCGATGCGTTCCGCCTTCCCGTTCCGTACCCGGATCACCCACGACGCAGAGCCGTCGGTTTCGACAGCCGCCGCCGGCGCGATGAGCCCGGTGCGCGTTTCGCTGGTCACTCGCCCCTCGGCAAACAGTCCCGCGATGAGCCGCCCGGCGGTGTTCGGGACCGACACGTAGATGGGCACCTGCCGCGTAATGGGGTCGGCTGAAGGCGAGATGCGCTCGATGCGCCCGGTGAAGACCTGGTCGCCGTAGCCGCGCACCCGGAACTCGACCGGCGCGCCGACTTCGAGCGATCTGAGCGCCGCCGACGGCACCGACGCGTCGAGGCGCATGCTCGAGGGATCGATGATGGTCACGAGCTCTGCCCCGGCAGAGACGACGTCGCCGCGGTTCACCGGCCGGTTGCTCACGATTCCCGTGATGGGGGCGCGGATGACGGTGTCGGCCAGCTGGCGCTCGGCCAGCGCCAGGCGGGCCCGGGCATCCGCCAGCTGCGCCTGCGCGGCGGCCACGGCGTTGCGTGCCGCCTCGAGCTCGCGCTCGGCCAGCGCGCCTCCCTTCACCAGCGTTTCGGTCCTGGCCGCCTCCCGCTCGGCAACGCCGAGCGCCTGTTCTGCCGATCGCACGGCCGACTGCGCCGACAGCCTTGCGTCATCGAGCGCCCGCGCCTCGATCCGGACCAGCAGCGCACCTTGCCGCACCGGCTGGCCCTCCTCGACCAACACGTCGAGGATCGACCCCCCCACCTCGGCGCGGACGGTGGCTTCCCGTTCGGGTCGCAGCTCGCCCGAGATCAACGGCCCGGTCCGCAGCTCGCCCCGCTCGACCCGTGCGACGCTCTCGGGGCCGATCGTTACCGCTTGCGGCGGCTGCGGACCCTGCGCCGCGCCGTTGCCGCACGCGCCCGCCAGGAGGATGGTAGGAAGGAGGGCCAAGCCCAGCCCGAGGCAGCGTCTCGTCCGCGTCATTGCCGGTAGCCTCCCAGCGTCGATTGACCGGTTGCGCCCTGGACCATGCCCGCGGTGCCGGTTGCCGGCGTTCCGCCTGCGACCGGCTGCGTGGCGACGGCGGCCTGCGCGGAGACGCCGGCCGAAACAGCCTGGCTTCCCGCTCCCAGCGAGCCGGCGCCCAGCGGCAGGTCGGGCAAGAGGGCGATGCGGACGCGGGCCACCTGCAGGTCGCGTGCGGCCTGCGCCCGGTTGGCCTGCGCCTGCTCGAGCAGGTAGCGCGCGTCCGACAGCTCGAGCTGCGTCGAGATTCCCTCCCGGTATCGCAGCTCGGCGATCTTGTAGGCGCGAAGCGCCTGCTCCACCGTTCCGGCACCGGCCTCCCAGGTGGCCCGCGCGGCTTCGAGTTCCTCGTAGGCCGCCTGGGTGTCCACCTCCGAGAGGTGGCGCGCCTGTTCACGCTGGGCCCGGGCGATGGACAGCTCTGCCGCTGCCACCATCTGGTCGCCCCGCAGTCGGCCGCCGGTCAGGATCGGAACCTGCGCGACGACGCCCACCGTCCAGTTCGTCCGGAAGTCGGAAAACGAGGGGAAGCCGGCGTAAGCGACGCGGCCGTAGGTGGAGTTGAACGAGATGCTCGGCAGCCGCTGCGACCTCGCGATCCTCAGCGCCGCTTCCCGCGCAGCCAGCCCGGCTTCCGCCTGGCGTACCGCGACCCGGGGGCCTGTCAGTCCCGGCCGTTCTCCCTTTTCCACGCCGGGCGGCAGCTGGAACGCGGCGGGTGGGGGAAGGACCGGATCGTCCAGGTTGGCGTCAACGATCAGTGGAACGTCGGGGGGCACGTGCACCAGCTCGCGCAGCCTGAGGTACGCCAGCGTGCGCTGTGCCCGCGTGCGCACCACCTGCGGCCGCTGGTTGTCGCGGGCGACGCGCGCCCGCAGCACCTCGAACTCGGCCAGCCGCCCTGCCTTGAACGACAGCTCGACCTGCTCGAGCGTGGCGGTTGCCTGTCGCAGTCCAGCCTCGGCGATGGCCACGAGCCGGTCGCTCAGCGCCGCGTCGAAATACGCCTCGGTCACCGCGAGGACCACCTGCGCCCTCGCCGAAGTCAGGTCCTCCGCGGCAAGCTGGCGCCCAGCCCCGGCCAGCGCCCGCTGCGCCGGCACGCGGCCGCCCGTGTAGAGACTCTGCGAAAGCGACAGGTTTACGCGGTAGATGTTCCGTTGGCCAAACGGCAGGTCGACATCACCCTCGCCCCCGCCGAAGAAGCCGGTCCCGACTGCCCCGCAGTCGATCGCGCGCTCGATCTCCGCGACCCGGTCGGGCAGCGATGCCTCGGGCCGCAGCATGAACGGATCGCACGGCGGCCCCGCGTTCTCGCCGAAGATGTCCGAGAACTCCGTGGCGAGCGTGCGGTCGTACGACGCCGAGCTGGAGAGTTGGGGCAAGAGGTCGGCGCGCGCCCTGACCTGCTCGCCCTCGGCCCGGCTCACGCCTGCCCGGGCCACGGCCACCTCCTCGCTGGTGGCGGTGGCGATGGCGATGGCGTCCTCGAGGGAGAGCCGGCCCCCGGAGAACGACGATGTCGCCGGCTGCGGCCCGGACGGCCTGCCCGGGCCGGCACCCGTCCCGGCGGCTTGCCCCGCCAGCGAGGCGGGAAACCCGACGGTGAGCGTGCCGGCTGCGATGGAGATCGCCAGGAAACGGGAGAGAGGACGGCCGATGGCGACGCACATGCGCTCGGTCATAGGTTCGATTTGTGGGATGCCCCAGCCCTCCATTGTGCCTTAGGAGGCTCTCCGGCGAGTAGCCCGGGCTGAGCGCTTGCGGTCGGGCTCGCGTGAGCGGCGGCGAAAAGGTAGTACATTCGGGTTCTGATTCCGAGGCTGCGGTTCGAGCGCGTATCGAAGGACTACCTGACCGACGGCGTCCGCGTGGCCGCGCTTGCCGAGGTGTCGCTCGAGGTGCGGGCCGGCGAGTTCGTGGCAATTGTCGGCCGCAGCGGCTGCGGCAAGTCCACGCTGCTCAACCTGGCCGGCGCCATGGATCTCCCCACCGCCGGGCAGGTCGTCCTGGACGGGGTGCCCACCGCGTCGCTGGACGATGCGGGCCTCACCCGGCTGCGGCGCGAAAAGGTGGGCTTCGTCTTCCAGTCGTTCCAGCTGCTGCCCACCCTGAGCGTGCTCGAGAACGTGGAGGTGCCGCTGCTGCTGGCGGGCTGCACCAACGGCCGCGCCGCCGCTCGCGAGTGCCTGGCCCGTGTGGGCCTCGAGGGGCTCGCGCGACGCATGCCTCACCAGCTGTCGGGCGGCCAGATGCAGCGTGTCGCCATGGCGCGGGCGCTCGTGCATCGCCCGACGCTGCTGCTGGCCGACGAGCCGACCGGCAACCTCGACACCGCGACAGGAAACGCCATCCTCGATCTGCTGCGCGGCCTTGCGTCGCCCGCCGAGCCGAAGGCCGACCAGGTCGGCGAATGGGGGACCGCGGTGGTGATGGCCACGCACAGCCAGGAAGCGGCCGCGGTGGCCGACCTCGTCGTCCGCATGCGTGACGGCCGCATCGAGGGCATCGAACGCCGTTGATGGCCCTGCTG
>JARKSS010000368.1 GCA_029974175.1 Vicinamibacterales bacterium | reverse complement strand
TCGAGCCGGTCGAGGAGAGCACGTGGGCGCCGGCGGACCGGTTCCGCCTGCCCGACGGCACCACGGTGGGCATCATCGCGTCCACGACGACCCCCTTCTGCGGCACCTGCGACCGCGCACGCCTGACCGCCGACGGCACGTGGTTCCGGTGTCTCTACGCGACGGAAGGAATGGACCTGCGCGGGCCGCTGCGGGACGGGATGCCGCTCGAGGAACTGGCGGCCCGGATCGAGCGCGCATGGAGAGGCCGTGCCGACCAGGGTGCCGAGTTGCGGCTCGCCGAGCGCGAGCGGGTTGCGCTGCCCGCGGTGGCGCTGAAGGGGCGGCCGCACCTCGAGATGCACACGAAGGGCGGCTAGGAACGCTCGGCCCGGACAACAGACAACGGGATGCTTCTTCAGTGGACCGCCGCGAGATCGCGCAGCGCCTGGCGCACGGCGGCCAGCTCGGCCCGAAGCGTGTCGAGCAGCGCCGGGGCGCTCGACAGCTCGCCGGCGCGCCCCGCGTTCTCGAGGGCAAGGGCGGCTGCCTGGGCGCGCGCCGCCGCGAAGTTCGCCACGCTCCCCTTGATCGCGTGAGCCGCCCGGCGCGTGGCCTCCGCGTCATGCCTGCCGACCGCTGCTTCGAGTTCGGCGACCAGCGACGGCTCGTCTTCCAGGTACAGGCCGGCCAGCTCGGTCAGCAGTCCCCGGTCGCCGTTCAGGCGGGCGAGCACGGCCGCGAGGTCAACAGGTCGTTCGGATTCACTCATGCGCCGCGCCCCTTTTCGCTCGCCCGCCGCCGCGATCGCAGCTTCTCGATCTCCGGCCGGACGTGCCGTTCGTAGCAGGTCGGGCAGACGCTGTGGCTGAAACGGGCGTCCAGCCGCTCACTCAGATACTGCTCGACCCGCTGCCAGTAATTCTTGTCGTCCCTGACCTTCTTGCAGTACGCGCAGATCGGGAGCAGCCCCTGCAGCCGCTTGACGTTGGCGAGCGCCTCCTCGAGCTCGCGCACCCGGTCGGCCAGGTCGCCTTGCAGCTTCAGGATCCGCTCCCCCACCCTCAGGCGCGCCTGCAGCTCGGCGCCGTCGAACGGCTTGACCACGTAGTCGTCGGCCCCCGAGCCCAACCCCGCCGCGATATCGCCCGGGTCACCCCGGGCGGTGAGCAGGATCACGTAGATCGGGGAATCCTCGCCGAGCGCCCGCACCCGGCGGCACAGCTCCGGGCCGTCCATGCCCGGCATCACCCAGTCGAGCACCGCGAGCGGCGGGCGGCCGGGTGCCGACAGCACCTCCCAGGCCTCGGTGCCGTTGCGGGCCGCTACCACCTCGTAGCCCCAGTCCTGCAGCATCCCCTGCAGCACCCGGAGCGAAACCCGGTCGTCGTCGGCAATCAGGATCCTCATGGCCGACTAAACTTATGCCTGTGCTCGACCGAATACAAGAGTGATCCCCGAGGCCACGTCTCCGGCGCGGGGCGAGAGGCGCATGCACCTGGTCCTCGTGGATGACGAGCCCGCGATACTCGATATTCTGGCGGCGGCCTGTCATGCCGACGGCCACGTGGTGACGACATTCGGCTCGTCGCTCGATGCGCTGGCGTTCCTGCAGCACAATTCCGCCGACCTGCTGATCACCGACATCGTGATGCCGCCCCCCGACGGGTTCCGCCTCGTCAGCGCTGCCCGCAAGATTCACCCCCGGCTCGACGCCATCCTCGTCACCGGCTACGCGCAGCGCTACTCGCTCGAGGACGTGCTGGCCTGCGGCGCCTCGGATTTGCTGTTCAAGCCGTTCCGCCTCCAGGAGCTGCGGGCGCGCGTGCGCCTAGCCGAGGAGCGCCGGCGCGTCCTGGCGCACCACCTTCGCGTCCTCACGCACGCGCTCGAGGACCCCACCAACGAACTCCTGCAGCGCGAGGCCCGCGAGTTGCGGGCGGCCCTCGACCTGAAACTGGTCAAACCTCAGTAAGGGGCCCTCTCGCCCTCCCTCCTTCGTATACAATGCGCCCGCCCCTGCGAGGACTTGCCATGCACCCTGCGCGACTTGTCCGCGTGCTGGCGGCCACCGGGTTCCTCCTGGCGTCCGCCGCGCCGGTTCCGGCCCAGTCCACGTCGTACGCCCGCGATCCGAAGCAGCCGATCGACGCCGCGTACACGGCGAAAATCAAGGAGTACACCACGGCGCCGTTCTTCTCGTCGCCCCTGGTGGACTACCTCCCCGCGTCGAAAACCGTTCCCACGCCGCAGGCCGTCATCGGCGACATCGCCGGCGCGCCGGGCAAGCTGCCCTACACCGCCGACGTGCACCGGTACTTCAGGATGCTCGAGAAGGCAAGCCCGCGGGTGAGGGTCTTCTCGATCGGCCGGTCCGAAGAGGGACGCGAGATGATCGCGGCCGCCGTGGCCGACGCCGCGGTGTTGGCCAGGATGGAGGAGAACCGGGCGCGCCTGGCGAAACTCGCCGATCCACGGACGATCGGCCTCGACGATCGGCAGGCCGAGGCGCTGGTCGCCGCCTCGGTGCCTGTGTATTACCTCACCGGCGCGCTCCACGCCGGCGAAACCGGCGCCGTGACCGCGCTGATGGAGCTGGCCTACCGCCTGGCGGTGGACGAGGCGCCGTACATCCGGGCGATCCGCTCGAACGTCATCACGCTGATCACGCCGATCGTCGAGGTGGACGGGCGCGACCGCCAGGTGGACATCTACAACTGGCACCTCGCCCACCCGAAGGACAACTGGCCCCCGGTCGTCTACTGGGGCAAGTACGTCCTGCACGACAACAATCGCGACGCCATGGGGGTGACCCTGGCGCTGACGAAGAACGTGCTCGACACCTTCGTGGACCAGAAGGCCCAGGTGCTGCACGACCTGCACGAGTCGGTCCCGTACCTCTACGACAACACCGTGGGCGACGGGCCCTACAACGCCTGGGTCGATCCCCTGCTCGCCGACGAGTGGCAGTTGCTCGGATGGAACAACATGTCCGAGCTCACCCGGTTCGGGATGCCCGGCGCGTTCGCCCACGGCACCTTCGACACCTGGACGCCCGGGTACCTGATGTTCATCGCGGCGATGCACAACGGCACCAGCCGGCTGTACGAGACGTTCGGCAACGGCGGCGCTGACACGGTCGAGCGGACCCTCTCGCCGCGCGAGTACTCGCGCACCTGGTACCGCCAGAACCCGCCGCTGCCGAAGGCAGTCTGGTCGCAGCGCAACAACAACAACTACCAGCAGACCGGCCTGCTGACGGCGCTGTCGTACTACGCGTCGAACCGGCAGTTGTTCCTCCGCAACTTCTACCTGAAGGCCAAGCGGTCGGTGCTCAAGCCGGAGAACGAGGGGCCCGCCGCTTACGTGCTGCCCGCCGACGAGGCGCGGCCCGGTGCGCAGGCGGCCCTCCTGCGGGTGCTGCAGCGGCAGCGGTGCGAGGTCTCGCGGGCGACCGCGCCGTTCAGGGTGGAGGTGCCGGTGCGCGCGCCGAGGCCGCGCGGCGGCGAGGGGGAGCAGGCCCCGGCGGCCGGTCCTGACGCGAAGCGGGCGCCGAAGACCGAGCCCCGGCAGTTCCCCGCCGGCAGCTACCTCGTCCCGATGGATCAGCCGTACAGCCGCGTTGCCGACGCCTTGCTCGACTATCAGTACTGGAGCCCCAACGATCCCCAGAAGAACCCGTACGACGACACCGGCTGGACTTTCGGCGAGCTGTTCCACGTCCAGGTGGTGCGTGTCACCGACCCGAAGGTGCTCGAGGTCCCGATGGAGAAGGTGGTCGGCGAGGTGCGGGTTGCCGGCGGAGTCTCCGGGACGGGGCCGGTGCTCCTCCTCAACCACGACGCCGACCCGTCGCTCATCTCGTTCCGCTACCGGCTCGAGGACGTTCCGTTCGAGACGGCCGAAGAGCCCTTCGAGGCCGCCGGGCGCACGTTCAACCGCGGCAGCTTCATCATCAAGCCTGCCGATCCGTCGGCAGCGAGGGCCGCGGCCACTGATCTGGGTCTGCAGCTGTACGCCGTCGCCGCGGCACCCGAGGTGAAGACGCACCCGGTGAAGACCGCCCGCATCGCGTACGTGCACAGCTGGCTCAGCACCCAAGACGAGGGATGGTGGCGGATGGAATTCGACCGCCTCGGCATCCCCTACAGCTACATCAGCACCCAGACGCTGGCCGCCACGCCCGACCTCCGGGCCCGGTACGACGTCATCGTCTTTCCGCCGGTTGGACGAAGTCCGCAGCAGGTTGTGGCGGGACTTCCGATGTGGGGGAATCCGCTGCCCTGGAAGAAGACCGAGCTGACCCCCAACATCGGCGTCATCGATTCGACCGACGACATGAGGCCCGGGCTGGGTTGGGCCGGGCTGGCCAATCTCGAGGCGTTCGTGCGCGAGGGCGGCGTCCTGATCACCACCGCCGACACCTCCGAACTGGCCGTCACCTACGGGTTCACACCCGGTGTGTCGGCACAGCGCGGGCCGCGGCTGAACGCGCCCGGCACCGTCGTCCGGGCACGGTTCGTCGATCCGCAGAGCCCCATCGCGTACGGCTACGGCGAGAATCTCTCGATCTACACGTCCAACGGCCTGGTGTTCGGTCTCAGCCACTCGGTCTGGGGACGGCAGGGACGGTGGGGCGGCGGCGCGGGCGACCGGCCCACGGGGCGTGGGACTGCAGACGACCACGACACCCCCCAGGGCCGCCCGCCTGCCGACGTGCCCGAGGAGCCCAAGGCGGAGCCATGGCAGGCGCTGCCGCTGACCGACGAGCAGATGCGCAACCCGATCGGCATCATCCCGGTCACCCAGCGGCCGCGCGTGGTGCTGCGCTACGCGGACGCGCGCGACCTGCTGGTTTCGGGATTGCTCGAGGGAGGCGCCGACATCGCACAGCGGCCTGCGGTCATCGATGCCCCGCTCGGCCGCGGGCACGTGATCCTGTTCTCGAACAACCCGCTGTGGCGGGGAGAGACGCAGGGCAGCTACGCCCTGGTCTTCAACGCGATCCTGAACTTCGACCAGCTCGACGTGGGGAGGAAGCTGGATCCGCGCTGAGGGGGGCCGCACCGCGTGCGTATAATCGAGCCAGCCTCTGCCCCCAAGGAAAGGCGGGCCGTGCGACGGATCATCCCCGTGCTAGCAGCCGTGCTCGTTCTGGTCGCCCTGCCTTGGCCCCCCGGCCCCGCCGTTGGCGCCGAGAGGGAGTCGTTCACGCTCGCCGTCGTTCGGCGCGACGGCGTCGTCATCCCCTTTGCCCATTTCAACGCCCGGCCGAGGGGCCTGCTGCAGCGGGGCGGACGCTGGCTGAACCCGTGGCCGGAGGTGGGAAAGGACGTCGAGATCCCGCTGCAGCTCTCGGACGTGCCCGATGACTGGTGGCCGGGCAAGCAGCCGGTTCTCTCCTGGACGGTGTGGCCGCTTCAGGGTACGAAGACCGAGGTCGAGAGCCAGGCCCCGGCCACCTTCATCGCGCATTGCCAGCTCGGCATCGGGATCCGGACCTCGTTCAAGCCGGCCGAGCCCCCTCCCCCGGAAAGCGCGCAGCCTTACCCGAAGGATGGCCTCGCCACTTCGGGCCTGGTCACCGTCGAGCGGCCGGTGCTGCTCGAGCCCTCCGCGACCGAGTGGAAGGCGGCTGCCGAAGCGGTATCGAGCGAGGTCACCGACCTCGAGGAGAAGGTCGTGACCAGCCTGACGTTCGAGGCGCGCTGGCGTCACCCGGCATCGAGGCGCGAGCGCGTCAACACGCCGTTCGTGCCCGAGACGATCGTCCGGGTCACGCCGCGTGCCCTCTACTTCGAGGGCGTGAAGACGTACGGCCCTCTCGCGGGGGCGGCCGGCCGCGGGGGCACACAGGGTTCCAAGGGCTGCAACATCCTCACGTACGCCGCCGGCTGGGTGCTGTTCTCGAACGACGGGAAGCCGAAGGTGCGGGCGTCGGCCGACGTCACCGACTGCAACCGCGAGGGGATGGTCTACAGCCTGCCGCTCGGGATCATCGCGCAGGAGGACAGCGTCTTGTGGGTGGTCCAGGTCTCGGGGTGGGGCTACGAACGCTACGAGGTGCTCGAGGTGCGGGGCGACGAAGTCAAGTCGCTGCTGGCCGTGCCGGGCGGGTGGTGCCGGGGGGCCTGACCCTTCACCCCTTCGCCTCCCCCGCCACCGCCTGCGCCTGGGCGAGCGCGCGCCGTACCGACAGCCCGCGCCGGAACAGCAAGGCGATGCCGACGGCGGTCCACACGAGGATGCGCGCCTTCCTCACCAGGGCCAGCGTGACCAGCGAGGCCGGCGCCAGCGCCAGCGGCAGCGCGAGGAGCGCGTTGCCCGCCTCGTCCACTCCCACCCGCAGCGGCACGAACTTGAACAGCACGTTGATCACACGGCCGGTTGACTCCACCACCAGCGCGGTGAGCAGCGTGGCGCTGCCGGGCGCGATCAGGGTGAGCGTGACGTAGACCTCGGCGACGCCCGCCAGGTGGAAGGCGGCTTCGTACAGGGCCAGCGGCGCGAGGCTGCGGCCGTTCCTCGCGGTGAAGGTCGTGATGTCGTCCTCGAAGCGCCGGACGCGCGGGATCCGGCTCGTCACCCACGCCGGCACCAGCGACCGGGCGTTCAGCCACTCGGCCGCCGAACTGAGCGGGTGAACCCTCGCCCGCAGCAGCACGCAGGCAGTCCCGATGACGACCGCCACGCCCACCAGCGCGCCGTAGCTCACGGCCCGGAGGTACTGCGGCATGCTGTAGACCAGGAGGAACACCGAGGCCCCGATGCCGATCATCAGCGCCACGCTGGCCGTGTAGAAGATATTCTCGACGACGATGGCCGAGAAGGCCGAGCGGAAGGGCACGCGCCCGCGCACGAACGCCGCCTTCGACGGTTCGCTGAGGGCGTTGGCAAACGGCGTGACATTCCCGAGGGCCTCGCCCATCAGCGTCGCGTCGAGCGCCTCGGCGAAGCGAAGCCGCGGCTCCCCTTCGACGCACCGCATCCAGGCGCGGCTCCGGAAGACCATCCGCAGGCCCGAGAGCACCAGGATTGCCGCGAAGCCCCCCCACCCGAGCCGCCGCACACCTTCCCCGATCTCCTGGAGGCCCACGTTGCGCAGCGTGAAGGCGAACAGCGCCACGCAGGCCGCCGCCAGCAGCAGGGTCAGCACTGTCGCGCGGGCCTGGTGTCGTGTGGAAACGCGGGGTGTTGGCATGATCGGGACCGGCGGCCGCGTCGAAGCGACCTCCCTATTCTAGCGGGAACGCTGCTATGATGTCGGCCGTTCCGCCTCATCTGGCGGTGCTTTCCCGTGCCATGTGCACGGCTGCTCGGAGGAACCGACATGAAGCGCGTCCGACTGGGGACAGCCCTGGCCGTCTCCGCCCTGCTGCTCTCGACCGCAGCAGTCTCGGCCGACGTCAAGATGCAGCAGAAGACCCAGGTCAAGTTCGAGGGGATGCTGGGCCGGATGATGAACCTGTTCGGCGGCAAGGCCGCCAAGGACGGGATCGTCCAGACCGTCTCGGTGCAGGGCGATCGCAAGG
>JARKSS010000356.1 GCA_029974175.1 Vicinamibacterales bacterium | reverse complement strand
CTCGGCCTGCTGCTCGAGGAAGGCAAGCTGCAGTGGGATGGCCGCGTCATCGACTACCTGCCGTGGTTCCAGATGTACGACCCGTACGTGACGCGCGAGCTGACCATCCGCGACCTGCTCGTGCATCGCAGCGGGCTGGGTCTCGGCGCCGGCGACCTGCTCTGGTGGCCGCCCACGACCTACGACCGCAAGCAGATCGCCGCCCGCCTGCGCTACATCAAGCCGGTGGCCGGCTTCAGGGCGGCGTATGCCTACGACAACGTCCTCTACCTGATTGCGGGCGAGGTCATCGAGGCGGTCAGCGGGCAGTCGTGGGAAGACTTCGTGGGCTCACGCATCCTGGCGAGGGTCGGGATGCATGGCAGCAACCTGAGGCACTCGGACGCCGCGAGCGCCGGCAACGTCGCAGCGACACACGCGCGCGTGGACGGGGCCGTCAGGCCGATCGCGCCCTTCCTCAGCGACAACACCAACCCGGCCGGCGGCATCAACTCGAACGCCGAGGACATGGCGAAGTGGGTGCGTGTGCTCCTGTCGAAAGGTGCGCTGCCCGACGGAACGCGGCTGTTCTCCGAGGCCACCTGGCAGCAGCTGACGACGCTGGTCACTCCGATGCCGATCGGAGCGGTGCCGAACGAGCTGGCCGCCATCCGGCCCAATTTCAACGGCTACGCCCTCGGCCTCGGCGTGCGCGACTACCGGGGCGAGAAGCTGCTGACGCACACCGGGGGACTGCCCGGCTACGTCTCGCGCGTGGCCTGGATCCCGGCACGGCAGCTGGGCGTCGTGGTGCTCACGAACCAGGAATCGGGGGAGGCGTTCGAGGCGATCGTGCACCACGTCCTCGACTACCACCTGGGCGCAAAGGGGATCGACTGGGTCGAAACCTACCGGGTGCTCGCCAGCCGGCGGCAGGCGGCCTTCGACGAGGCCGAGAAGGAGGCGATGGCCGCGCGCAACGCCTCGTCACGCCCGTCGCTGCCGCTGTCGAAGTACGCCGGCCGGTATCGCGACGCCTGGTATGGCGACGTCACGCTGACCGAGGAGAACGGCCGCCTGGTGATGCGGTTCGTGCCGACCCCGTCGCTGGTCGGCACGCTCGAGCACTTCCAGTACGACACCTTCGTCGTCCGCTGGCACGACCGCGAGCTGCGAGCCGATGCCTACGTGCAGTTCGCCCTGAAGCCGGACGGCTCGATCGACCGGATCACGATGAACGCCGTCTCGCCGATGACCGACTTCAGCTACGACTTCCAGGATCTGCTGCTGGTGCCGGTTACTGCCGGGAAATGACGACTCGGAGTCGTGCAGGAGGTGCAGACGGTGCAGAAGGTGCCGGGTGTGCTAGTGCTGGCTGTGCCAATGGTGCTGGTGCAGGCGGTGCAGGCGCGGGACTCTCGGCACAAGCACTTTCGGCGCGATCAGCGGGATCCCCATCGTCCTGAAGTAGCCGGGTCGATGCTGTTGACCTGGGGATTGAGGCCTTCGCCGTCCTAGCGGCGGTAAAGCCTTCGACCTTCACGGTGGACATCCACGCCGAGTCGGTCAGTGGCGTGATGGCCGCCAGCGCGACAGAGGTCACGCCCGGGATGGCCTGCAGCCGCTCCTGCAGCCGCTCGTAGAACTGGATCGAGCGTTCGACCGTGTAGCCGCTCAGCGCCGGGTCGACCGAGAAGGTGGTGAGCGCCTCCATGCGGAAGCCTGGGTCGAGCACCCGCAGGTTCCAGAGGCTGCGTGCGAAACGTGGAGATCCCGGATCCGGACACCCGCCTTTGCTCGTCAGTAACGAGCGCGAGCTCCGGCGGGCAGGCTACGCTCGCCGGCCGAACCATGAGCTCCACCCGGCAGGCTCGGCCACGCTCGCCCTCCTCCCTACCACCCAATCCCGTAGTCTTCGCCGTGGTGGCTCGAGCCGCCCCACATGGTCCGGTGCTCCCGGTCCAAGAAGATGGCGTTGATGGGCCCCGAGGTCAACGCGTCGAACTCGAGCTTGTAGCCCTTCCCGCGCAGCTCGTCGCGCACCCACACCGGTACCCCCTCGTTCAGCAGCAGGCGCCCCGGCTCGGACCGGTGTTGGTCGAACGAGCTGTGCATCTGGTAACTGTTGAAGTTGGCCGCCTCGGCCGCCTGCTGCACGTTCATCCCGAACTCGACCACGTTGAGGAAGAACTGCAGGAGGTTCTGGTCCTGCGAGTCGCCCCCCTGCACGGCGAACGAGAGGTACGGCGTTCCATCCTTGAGCGCAAGCCCGGGCGTCAGCGTCGAGCGAGGCCGCTTGCCGGGGGCCACGACGTTGAACGGGCACATCGCCTCGTCGAGAACGAAGGCCTGCATCCGCTGGCTCAGGCCGATGCCGGTGGATCCGGCGATGGTCGCGGGAATCCAGGCGCCGCTCGGGGTCACCGACACCACCCAGCCCTCTTCGTCGGCCGCCTGGATCGAGGTCGTGCCCGCCCGGAAGCCTTCCTCGAACGCCCGTGCCCCTTCCGTGCCCGCGGCCTTCGGCGGAGGCGGTGGCCACGAGGCGAGCAGATGCAGGTACGGGTTCGTCCCTCCCTGGTACGGGTAGGGATCGCCGGGCTTCACGTTCGGGTCGTTCTTCTCGTGATTGATCAGGCGGGCGCGCGCCGCGGCGTATTCCTTCGAGAGCAGTCCCTTGATCGGCTCCTCGGGCGGGAAGTACGGGTCGCCGTAGTAGAAGTCGCGGTCGGCGAAGGCGAGGTTCATCACCTGGTAGAGGGTGTGAATGTAGCGGGCGCTGTTGTACCCCATCCCCTTCAGGTCCATCGGCTCGAGCATGTTGAGCGCCTGCAGCATGACCGGCCCCTGTACCCAGGTGGTCAGCTTGTAGACGTCGATCCCCTTGTAGCGGGTGACGACGGGTTCTTCGAGGTGAACTTTCCACGAGGCGAGGTCCTCGCCCGTGATCAGGCCGCCCAGCTCGCGCACGCCGCGCACGAACTCCGCGGCGAGGTCGCCCCTGTAGAAGCGATCGTAGGCCGCGTAGATCGCTTCCTTTCGCGTGCGTCCCGCCTTCAGCGCCTGCTGCTCGGCCTCCACCAGCCGGCGCAGCGTGCGTGCAAGGTCGGGCTGCCGGAAGATCTCCCCGGCCGCTGGCGCCTCGCGTGCCTCGCCCGGATGCGTCAGGAATACGGCCGCCGAGGGGGGCCACTTCCTGATCTCGTCCTTGTACCGCTCGATCGCGTCGGCCGCTTGCTGCTCGATTGGATAGCCGTCGGCCATCTGGATGGAGGGGGCCAGCACGTCGGCCAGGCTCAGGCGCCCGAACTCGGCGAGCATCACCAGCAGCCCGCCCGGCGTGCCCGGCGTGACGGCCGCGAGCGGGCCGTACTCGGGCGGGTAGGCCATCCCCTTCGACCGGAAGAACTCTGGTGTTGCCCCTGTCGGCGCGACGCCGAGCGCGTTCACGCCGATCACCTTTCCCGTCTTCGGGTTGTAGATCAGGGCCTGGGTCTCGCCGCCCCACCCGAGCGTGTCCCACATCGTCGAGGTGGCGCCCAGCATCGCGCAGGCGGCGTCCACGGCGTTCCCGCCCTTCTGAAACATCATGGCGCCGGCGGTCGCCGCGAGCGGCTTGCCGGTGATCGCCAGCCAGTGCTGGGCGTGGAGGACCGGCTTCACCGTTCGCTGCGCCGACACCACCGCGATCCCCAACCCGGCCGCGAACAGGGTCAACGCCAAGGCGAGACGTTCCATGGGTGTCACCTCGAAGGAAGGACGATGCGTACGAGGCGGCGATACCGCACCGGGTTGCCGGCCCGCTCCCCCGCACGGTAACGCCAGTCCTTGACCGACTGCAGCACGAGCCTGTCGAGCGCCGGGCCGAACGACTGGCGCACGATCACCGACTCAATGAAGCCCCGGGTGTCGATCACGATCTCGACAACGCCGGTCACCTCTTCGCGTGGACGCGCCTGCTCGGGAATGACGACCGATTGCCGAAGCGGCACCGGTGGGAGCACGTCCTGCGCGGTGCTGTCGTACACGGGGCTGCCACTCTCGGACGCTTGCGCCGGGACCTGCTCGGAGCCGGACGCCGCCTTCGACGCCGCCGAAGGGGACGCTGCCTCGGGCCTGGGCGCCGAGGGGACGCTCGCCACCTCGGGCAACGGCGACGACGGCGGAACGGCGCGGGTGGCTTTCGACAGGTCGAGAAACCCCTGCACGACGAGACGCATGTCAGACTTCGCCGCCTCGTCGAGCGCGAGGTCGGGGTCGCTCAAGATCCGCAGCACGTCGGCAAACGCCTGGTCGGCCGCCGCGTACTCCTTGCGCTCGAACGCCTGCTTGCCGCGTCCGTAGCGCTGCTGGAGCGTCGCGGGCAGCACGCGCCGGCGCACGTCGCGAAAGGCGGCTTGCACCCAGGGTGCCGCCTCGTCCTCGCCGGGCACGTAGAAGGGATCGAGATCGAGGACGGCCTCGATGGCCCGCTCGGCCTCGACCTTCCGGCCGAGGGCCAGCAGGCACAGGGCCCGGTACTGCTCGACGGCCAGCAGGGTCGCGGGCGCGATGCCCGCCGCCTTCCTCGCCTCGTCGAGCGCGCCAAGCGCCTTCTCGTACTCGGCCGCCACGTAGTGGTCCTTCGCGGGCGACAGTGGGTCCTGCGCCAGCGCCGGCGCGGCCGCGACGATGAGTGCGAGCACCGCCGGCGTCAGGAGGTGCAGCACTGCGGCGACCGGCGCGACCGCCCGCCGGCAAGCTCGACGGTGTCCGTCCAGACGGGGTACGTGCGGTGCCATGGGATGGTGGCATTCTATAACGAGCACCGAAGCGACCGGTCGAGGAGGAGCCAGTGAGAAGGATGCCGATGCCGCGGACGCTGGGCTTGGCGCTCGCATCTGTCGCGCTTCTGATTGCCACGGTGTGGGGGCGTCCGGCTGACCCGCCCGACGGCCTCGACGCCCGCGTGCGCCGCTTCCTCGACGGACGACGCGGCACGTGGCGCGACATGAACGTCCCCGAGGCGGACGGCCGCGCCCTGCACGACCTCGTCATCGAGAACAAGTACAAGCGGGGGCTCGAGATCGGCACCTCGACCGGGCGGTCTGGCATCTGGATCGCCTGGGCGATGGCGAAGACCGGCGGCAAGCTCATCACGATCGACATCGATGAAGGGCGCCATCGCCAGGCGGTGGCGAACTTCAAGGAAGCCGGGGTTGCGCCCTGGATCGACGCCCGCCTCGCCGACGCGCACACGCTGGTGCCCGCGCTCGAGGGCTCGTTCGACTTCGTGTTCATCGACGCCGACAAGGACTGGTATACGAACTACGCGAAGGCGGTGCTGCCGAAGCTGACGGTGGGCGGCTCGCTGACCGCGCACAACGTGTCGCCGCGGGGCGGGTGGCGGCGGATGACGGGCGATTTCTACGAGTACGTGACGAATCTTCCGAACATGGAAAGCAGTTTCAGGGCGGGGGTCTTCGTCAGCCGAAAGGTCGCGAAGTAGACCGCGGGAGGTTCGCATGGGCTGGAACGAGGAGCCTGACGCCCTGGCCGACGAGCTGAACGCCCTGGCCGGCGCGTCCGATCCGCTCGGCATCGTGTCCCGCGAATCCGGGGAAGCCCTCGATCCGTCACGTCTCCGATCGTGGCTCGAGCAGCTGGCGCGCATGTCAGGCAGCGACCTGCTGCTGGTGGCGGGCGTCCCGCCGGGCGTCCGCGTGGACGGCGACATCAGGCGGCTCGACGAGGATCCGCTCGAGGGCGAAGAGATCGAGCGCGCCGTGCTTCCAGCCCTGCCGGCCTACGCGCAGCGCCGGTACGCGGGGGACCACATTGCCGATGCGGCGCTGGCGGTGCCGGGGCTCGGCCGGTACCGGGTGAACCTGCACCGCGAACGCGGGCGTGCGGCCGCCACCATCCGGGCGCTGCCCTCGCGGGCGCCGCGCCTCTCCAGCCTCAACCTCCCGGCGGGCGTCGAGCTGCTCACGCGCCTCACGCACGGCCTGGTGCTGATCGGCGGCGCCACCGGCTCGGGCAAGACCACGACGCTCGCCGCGCTGGTGGACGAGATCAACCGGCGCGATCGCCGTCACATCGTCACCATCGAAGACCCGGTCGAGTACGAGCACCGGCACGCCGGGTCGATTGTCGAGCAAATCGAGATCGGCGTGGACGCGCCCGACTTCCCGACGGCGCTGCGGTCGGTCGTCCGCCAGGCGCCCGATGTCATCGTCGTCGGCGAGATGCGCGACCCCGAGACGATGCAGATCGCGGTGCAGGCGGCGGGGATCGGCCACCTGGTCCTGACGACCCTTCACACCACCGACGTGGCGGCGGCCGTCGGGCGCATCGCCGACAACTTCCCGCCCGAGCGCCAGCCGACGATTCGCCAGGATCTGTCGATGGGGCTCTCGGCCGTGCTCATCCAGTCGCTGCTGCCGCGGATTGGCGGAGGACGGGTGCCCGCCAGCGAGCTGCTCGTGGTGGGGTACGGCGCGCGCCAGCACATCCGCAAGAACGCACTCCAGCACCTGAACCAGGAGATCACGATCACGCGCAAGGCAGGGTCGTACACGCTCGAGGAGGAGCTGGCCAGCCTCGTGAAGCGGAACCTGGTGACCCGGGAGGACGCGCTGCTCCGGGCCTCGCACCCCGAGGAGTTCCTGAAGATCCTCGCAACCTAGACCCTCGCTGAGAACGTATTGGAAGTGTGACGTTTCTCACCCACGCGGGGCCGTACCCCCGAAGGTGGCGCTCTTCTCACGTCGGGCCGTACCGGAGAGGTGACGTTTCTCACGCTTCCGGTACGGCCCCACCGTGATTCTGCGCTATCCTCGTCCGTCGGCAGGGGAAGAAGAAGGCACATGGATTTCGAGCACCTGATCGGGAAGATGGTCCTCGGCTCGCTGGGAGGACGCCGGAAGAAGTCGCGCCGCGCCATGAGGTTCCTGACCGGCGGCGGTGGCTTCCTGAACGCGAGCACGCTGCTCGCCCTGGGCGGCGTGGCGTGGGGCGTCTTCGAGACCCTGTCGCAGCAGAATCGGGGCGCGCAGGCCCAGCCGGTGCCGGGCGGCTTCCCGCCGCCAGCCGCACCGCCCGCGCCGGCGTCATCGGCGGTCACGCCTCCACCTTTGCCAGGCTCGGCAGCAGCCTCGCCGGCGGCGCCACCAGTGGCCCCGTCCGACATCCCCGAGGGCGCGGTGCGGATCGTCCGCCTGATGATCTCCGCTGCGCGCGCCGACGGAACCTTGTCGCAGGACGAGCGCGAAGCGATCCTGGAACAGGCGCGTGGTACCGGTCTCGAGGCGCTGGCCAAGGGTGAGATCGACCATCCGACCCCTCTCGACGCCATCGTCTCGGGCATCCCGGACGAGGCGCAACGCCGGGATCTCTACACGCTGGCCTTCAGCATCGTCAGGGCAGACGAACACGTGTCGGGCGCCGAGCGCATCTACCTGGCGCGCCTGGCGTCACTGCTCGGCCTCGACCCGGCGACCGTTGACGAACTGGAGCGGAAGGCGGCCGCCGGTATTGATGCCGCCGACGCCGCGGAGAGTATTGCACCCTGATCCCTGATCGCGGATCCCGAATCCCCGAGAACCGAGTCCTGGAGCGAGACGGCATGAGCAATCAGCAGTGGTTCCTTGCGATCGGCGGGCACCAAGTGGGCCCGGTGAGCGAAGAAGAAGTGGTGGCCAGCCTGAGGTCGGGCACCGCCGACGGCAAGACGCTGGTCTTCACCGGGGGCATGTCCAACTGGACGCCCCTCGAGCAGGTGCCGCAGCTGGCACGCTACCTTGGCGGTGGCGCGCCCGTCGCGCCGCCTGTCGTCCCCGGCCGGCGCTCGCACGAGATCGACTTCAAGATCTACGGCAACGAGATGCAGTTCGTCGAGGTGTACCTCGACCCGGGTGAGAGCGCGGTGGCCGAGGCGGGCGCCATGATGTTCATGACGAGCGCCATCAAGATGGAGACGGTGTTCGGCGACGGCAGCTCGCAGCAGCAGGGCGGGGTGATG
>JARKSS010000338.1 GCA_029974175.1 Vicinamibacterales bacterium | reverse complement strand
GCACCTCCGGCACCCTCTGCACCTCCGGCACGATCTGATCCGTCTACCCCTTGGCCTCGAACACCTTCGTCATCTTCTTCAGGACGGTGCAGCCGGCGAAGAGGGCCGCGGCGGCCACGAAGAACCAGGTCCAGAGAGGGTCGAACACCAGGCGCCCCGTGGCCAGCCAGGCACGGAAGAGGTCGAGTGCGAACACCACCGAGGCAATCGTCATCAGGCCGTGGAACTCGGAGCCGAGCGGGCGCCGCCACCCGAACGGGACGTCCGAGCGGCGGTACCGGGTGATCAGGGGAAGCATGGCCGGCACCTCGTCGGCCCACGACCTGAACGCGTTGCCGAACCGCTCCTCGAGAAACGCCTCCTCCCGCGCCGCGATGCGCTCGTGATAGAGCAGCCCCAGCAGGAGCACGATGACCGGGAGGTACCAACACGTTGTGAAGGCGGCCAGGCCGATTGCCGTGATCGTGTTGCCCGCGTAGAGCGGGTGGCGCACCAGCGAGTAGAGCCCCGTTGTCCGCAGGCATGAGGCTCGCGGGTTGACCGTGCTGCGCTCGGAGGTCCCCTCGGCGGCTGTGCCGATGGCAATCACGCGGACGGTGAGACCCGCCAGGGCAATCGCCACCGCGGCAACCTGCACGCCCCGGATGGAGCCGGTCACGGGCTGCGGCAGCCCGGCGTCGAGAAGGCCGAGGGCGAAGAGCGGCAGCATCACCAGCGGCAGGTAGCCTCGCCACCGGAAGAGCAAGTCGCCCGATTGGGTGAAGTGGTCCGCCAGCTTCATCGGCCGCCCATTATGCGGCATTCCGGGTCCGCCGCGCGCCGGGACCGACCTCGCCGGGCGACAACCGGAGTGGACGTTCCAGGGTCCTGGCGGTCGAAACCCTCATGGTCAGGCCCTGTTTGCGGGGGCACGCCTCTTGAATTCTCCCCCGCGGGTGCCGACCTGCCGCGCCGCCGCCAGAGATGACCACCGCACCACTTGCGTCCGTCATGCTTGCTTCCGCGGGAATCCTGGCTGCCGGGGCCGGGATGGTCGGCCCTGTCCCCTTCTCCGTCCAGCCGCCCGAGCGGTCTGCGAGCCAGCGGCAGGCGCCGTCGGCCGTGCCGCCGGCCATTCTCGATGAGCTTGTGGTACCGGCCGACGCCGTCCTCGGTCTCCAACTCGAGACGCTCGTCGCGACACTGGACGAGGGCGAGGAAGAGCCGGTGGTCGCCCGGGTCATCCGCGACGTGATGGTTGGGGGACGTGCGGCGGTTCCTACCGGGGCGCGAGTGCTGGGGACGGCCACGCTTGTCGAGAAGGCCTCCGACGGCAAGGAGCGGCCTTGCCTGGAGGTGCACTTCGACACGATCGAGCTGCCAGGCGGCGAACGCGTGGCCATCGACACCGAACCCGTGACGCGTGAGTTGGGTGGCCGCGCGCCGGGCCTCGGCCGGGTCGGCGGCGGGGCGGCCGGCGGGGCGCTGGTGGGAGCGATCCTTGGCGGCGGCCGTGGAGCGGTCATCGGGGGAGCGCTCGGTGCGGCGGGTGCCGCCGTCACCGCTCCGGGACGCGAGCGCGTCGAGCTGCCTGCCGGAACGGTGTTGAGTGTGCGCAGCCGCGAGCAGTTCCGGGTGAAGGTGAGGCGGTAGGCGGGCCGCCACCACTCCAGGCGCGCCGAAGGCCTAGAATGGAGGGATGAAGAGGTTCTCCTGGGCCCTGGTTTTGTTCCTGCCGCTCCTCGTCCTGTCCTCCCCCGCTTTTCCCCAGGCGCCGGCCTCGCCGCCAGGCATCCGCAACTTCACCCCGGTGGACGCGACGGTCGCCTGCGCGGGGGCGGTGACGCCCGAGGCGGCAGCCGAGGTTCGCAAGGCCGGGTTCGTATCGCTCGTCAACCTTCGCACCGCCGGCGAGGAGGGCGTCGACCTGGCGGCGATCGAAACGGCGGCTGCCCAGGCCGGCCTCCGCTACTTCCACGTTCCCTTCTCGTCGTCCGACCCGAAATCCGAGCCGGTCGACCGCTTCCTTGAGATTGCCCGGGACAGGTCGAACGAGCCGATGCTCATCGCCTGCGCCAGCGGCGGACGGGCGGCGATGATGCTCGCGATCAAGCGCGTGCTGATCGACCTCTGGAGCGTCGAGAAGGCGATGGCCGAGGTGCCGGCCCTGAGCGAGGGGATGCGCCCGGCGGTCCGTCAGTTCGGGTTGGCGTACCTGGAGCAGCACGGGAAGAGATGATCGTGTCCGACAAGCCGTTCGGTGACATGGACCCCGAGACCTTCAGGCGGGAGGGGTACCGCGTCGTGGACTGGATTGCCCGGTACTTCGCCGAGCCGGAGCGCTACCCGGTGATGTCGCGCGTCAAGCCCGGCGAGGTGCGCTGCGCACTGCCCGCCGCGGCGCCCGAGCGGGGCGAAGCGTTCGACGAGATCCTGCAGGACTTCGAGCGCCTGATCGTTCCCGGCATCACGCACTGGAACCACCCCGGGTTCTTCGCCTACTTCGCCATCTCGGGAAGCGGCCCGGGTGTGCTCGCCGAGATGCTGTCGGCGGCCCTGAACGCGCAGGGAATGCTTTGGCGCACCTCTCCTTCCGTCACCGAGCTGGAAGAGGTGGCCACCTCGTGGCTGCGCGACCTGATGGGGCTGCCGGCGGCGTTCCAGGGCGTCATCTACGACACCGCCTCCACCTCAACCCTGCACGCGCTCGCCGCGGCGCGCGAGGCGGCGGTGCCCGGCGTGCGGCGCGAGGGGATGGTTGGGCGCAGGGATTTGCCACGCCACCGGGTGTACTGCTCCGAGCACGCCCACTCCTCGGTTGACAAGGCGACAATCCTGATCGGGATTGGCCACGACGGGTTGCGGAAGATCCCCGCAGACGAAGCGTTCCGGATGCGCCCCCACGCTCTCGAGGCGGCAATCGCAGAAGACCGGCGGGCCGGCATCGTCCCGCTCGCCGTCGTTGCCACCGTTGGAACGACCTCCACGACCAGCGTGGATCCGGTGGAGGCGATTGCCGAGATCTGCTCGCGCGAGGGGGTGTGGCTGCACGTGGACTGCGCGTACGCCGGCGTGGCCGCCATCATCCCCGAGTACCGGCACATCCTGCGCGGCGTCGACCGGGCCGACTCGGTGGTGGTGAACCCGCACAAGTGGCTGTTCACCCCGTTCGACCTGAGCGCGTTCTACACGCGGCGGATGGACGTCCTGGTCGGCGCGTTCGCGCTGACGTCCGAGTACCTGCGGACCAGCGAGGCGGGCGCGGTCCGCAACCTCATGGATACGGGAGTCCAGCTGGGCCGCCGGTTCCGCGCTCTGAAGCTGTGGATGATCCTCCGGTATTTTGGAGCCGAGGGTATTCGGTCGCGGCTCGGCGAGCACATGCGGCTGGCGCGGCTGTTCGCCTCGTGGGTGGACGAGCATCCCGATTTCGAGCGTCTCGCCCCGGTCCCGTTCAGCGTGGTTTGTTTCCGCTCGAAGCCGAAGGGGCGGGAATGGACCGAAGACGAGCTGGAGACCCGGAACCAGCAGCTGCTCGATCGCCTGAACGCCACCGGGGAAGTGTTCCTCTCGCACACCAAGCTCGACGGGCGCTTCGTTCTGCGCCTGGCCGTGGGGAACCTGCGGACCGAGGAGCGGCACGTGCGCCGGGCGTGGGAATTGATCCAGCAGCTCGCCTCGCGGCACTGACCACCTCGGCCTTTGTGGCGGCCTCGACCCTTTCGGGGTACGTCGATTGCAACGCAATGCGGCGGGTACCTGAGAAAAACCGAAAGGAGTTGAGGAGGTATGAGTGTGAAGAGGATTCTACTGATGGCCTTGGTGGCGGTGCTGCTGGCCGCCCCTGCTGCCAGGGCCGATTGGTTCGTTTCGCCGCTGATCGGCGTGAACTTCGGTGGCGACACCAACGAGGACAGCCGCAAGC
>JARKSS010000335.1 GCA_029974175.1 Vicinamibacterales bacterium | reverse complement strand
TGATCGTTGCCCGGTTCGACGACACCCGAACGAGATGGAAGGCGGCATACTCACTGGCGGGCTCGGTGGGCGGCGGCCTTGACCCGGCTCTGGCAGCGGGTCGAGCAGAACCGCTTGTGCGAGTTCTTCGAGGCATCCACGTAGACCCGGTCGCACGCCGGCGCCTCGCACACCCCGAGCCGACGGTAGATGTTGCCGCCGAGGGCCATCGCCAGCGCTGAGGCGATCCCCGCCGCCCAGCCGCGGGCAAACGTCGTGTCGGGCCCGTGGAAGTGCAGGTGGTATTCGCCATCGAACTCGTCCAGGGCGGCGCGCGCCTCGGAGTCGAGCAGCAGTGCGTTGACCAGTCTCGCCGCCCGCGCGGTGTCGCCGCGGTCGGCCGCCTCGAACACCGCTCGCGCTTGCTCGACGAACGGCAGCAGCGCCTCTGCCTGGGCGCGCGTCGGCGAGGGGTTGTATGCCGCCCCCCGCACCGCCTCCTCGACCTCACGGACCAGCGCCGCTCCGGTCGGCGCCAACACCTGCCGTCCGCCGTCCAGGCCGGGGGTCAGGCCGTTCACCAACCCCACCGTCACCGCCAACAACCGATCAACGTGACTGTTGAAACGCATTTGACCGGTCACCTACTCTCTCAGTGTGTCACTGTCGAATGAGGTTACATCAGTCACTCGGGCGGTCGTGCTGGTGCGCGTCGTCAACCGGATCGGCGGCTTCGGCATGTCGTTCCTCGGTCTGCGGATGGCGCGCGACCTCGGCCTATCGTTGACCGCGGTCGGCCTGGTCCTCGCGCTGTTCGGACTGTGCACCATGCCTTCGCGCATCCTCGGCGGGGTGCTCACCACCCGACTCGGCGCTCGGGCGACGATAATCGTCGGCCTGCTGGCTTGCGCCGCAGCGCAATTGATCATCGCCTTCGGCTCCAAGATCCCGGTGGTGATCGCAGGCGTGCTCGCTCTGGGGCTGGCCTACGAGATCATCGAACCCGCCACCCAGGCCCTCGTGGTGGAAACCGTGCCCGGCGCGAAGCAGGCCTCCACCTTCGCGCTGTTGTGGTCGAGCATCGCGGTCGCCGGGGTCGTCTCGGGCGTCCTGGTCGCCCCGCTCGCGCCCTGGGGAGTCTCGGCCCTCTTCGTCGCCGAC
>JARKSS010000322.1 GCA_029974175.1 Vicinamibacterales bacterium | reverse complement strand
ACAGGGTGGAGACCATCGGCCAGGTGAACGTGCCGCACTCGCTCGGCATCCTGTACGAGCAGGTCACCGAATACCTGGGCTTCCTGCTCTCGAGCGACGAGTACAAGGTGATGGCGCGTGCCTCGTTCGGCGAGCCCAGCTTCCTGGGTGAGTTCCGCGACCTCGTGCGCGAGGGGCGCGGCGGCACCTACACGATCGGCTCGCCCCGGCTGCAACAGCGGTTGGGTCCGCGGCGCCTGCGAGGGGCCCCGTTGGAGCAGCGGCACTACGACATCGCGCGCTCGCTCCAGGAGGTGCTCGAGGAGCAGGTGCTCTACATGGCGCGGTGGCTGCACGAACGCACGGGCCTCGACCAGCTCTGCCTGGCGGGCGGCGTGGCGTTGAACTGCGTGATGAACAGCCGGCTGCGCGACGAGGGACCCTTCGAGGATGTCTGGGTGCAGCCTGCCGCGGGCGACGCCGGGACCGCCCTCGGTGCGGCGATGCTCGTGGACGCTGGCGCGCGCGGCGGGGAAGCGTCCCGGTACCGGATGGACACGGCCTGCCTCGGCCCCTCGTACGGAGACGAGGAAATCGAGGCATTCCTTCGCTGGTCACGCCTGCCCTACCGGCGCCTCGGAAACGTGGCGCGCGAGCCGGCGGCCCTGCTGGCCCGCAACCGCGTGATCGGGTGGTTCCAGGGACGCATGGAGTTCGGTCCCCGCGCGCTGGGCGCGCGATCGATCCTCGCCTCGCCGATCGATCCGGGCATGCAGGCCAGGCTGAACGAGATCAAGGACCGCGAGGACTTCCGCCCCGTGGCGCCGGTGGTCGTCGAGGAAGAGGCGCCCAGGTGGTTTGTCGGCGCCCGCTCGTCACCCTTCATGCTGTTCGTCTTCGACGTGCAGCCCGACAAGCTGGATCGCATCCCGGCGGTCCGGCACGTGGACGGCACCGCGCGCATCCAGACGGTCAATAGGGAGCAGAACCCCCTCTACTACGACCTGCTGCGGGCGTTCCAGGGCATGACCGGTGTGCCGGTGCTGGTGAACACCTCCTTCAACACCCGGGGCGAGCCGATCGTCTGCACGCCGCGCGATGCGGTCGAGTGCTTCTGGACATCCCCGCTCGACGCGCTGGTCATCGGCTCGTTCCTGCTCGAGAAGCCCGACGGGGGTGCACCGTGTCCCCAATAGCGCCCCCCTCACCAGTGGCACCCGCGTCCTCGCCATTGGATCCCGCCATCTCCGTCGTCATTCCCACCCGTGGGCGTCCCGACCTGCTCGCGCGCTGCCTGAAGGCCCTGGTCTCGCAGTGCCTCGATTCCTCCCGCTACGAGATCATCGTCGTGGACGATGGACCCGATGCGGCGACGCGCGAGGTGATCGAGGTTGCGGCAGGTGCTGGCGGGCCCGAGGTCCGCTACCTCGCGGCCGGCTCCGGCCGTGGGCCCGCCGAGGCGCGGAACCTCGGGTGGCGAGCCGCCCGCGCACCCGCCATTGCCTTCACGGACGACGACTGCGTGCCGTCCCGAAGCTGGCTGGCGGCGGGGCTCGAAGCGCTGGCTGCCGGCTTCGACGGGGCGTGCGGCCAGCTCGTCGTCCCGATTTCCGAAACCCCCACCGATTACGAGCGCGACGCGGCAGCGCTGCGCGATGCGGAGTTCGTGACGGCCAACTGCTTCTATCGCCGGGAAGCGCTCGAGGCCGTTGGCGGGTTCGACCCGCGCTTCAGGATGGCCTGGCGGGAGGACAGCGACGTCTTCTTCGGGATGCTCGAGCGGGGCCTGGGGCTTGCCTGCGCGCCGGGCGCGTTGGTGTTGCACCCGGTACGGCCGGCACCGTGGGGGATCAGCGTCCGGCAGCAGCGGAAGAACCTCTTCAACGCGCTCCTCTACGGCAAGCACCCGCGGCTCTACCGGCAACGGATCCAGCGCCTCCCGCCGCTGCGCTACTACGCGGCGGTGGCGTTGCTGGCGGTGGCTGCTGGCGGTGCGTTCACCGGCGCCTGGTTGCTGGCGCTGGCAAGTCTGCTGGCATGGGCCGCGAGCACCGTGGCCTTCACGCTCAGGCGGCTGCGCGGCGCCTCGCACGCCGTGCGCCACGTCGTCGAGATGGCGGTGACCTCGGCGCTGATCCCGCCCGCCGCCGTCTTCTGGCGCCTGCTCGGCGCCGTGCGCTTCCGTGTGCCGTTCCTGTAGGGGCCGTACTCCAGGTGGAGGCGTTCTTCACACTCTTGGTACGGCTCCCGGATCACGGCCCCCGGATCAGTGTCCGGCGAAGAGGCGGGCGGCGCCCAGCAGGAGGAGGACGCCGACGATGACCGGGCCGATCGGTTGGTCGAAGCGGAAGGCCAGCGCGAAGGCGGCCACATAGGCGGCCAGGCTGACGGCGATGCCGAGCGCGATGGTCTTGAACCAGCCGCGCGCGAAGCGGAAGGCAATCCATGGCGCCAGGAAGACGACCGCGAAGGCGGCCATCACGCCGATCGCGGTGGCGGCCAGCGCCAGGGTCACCGCGACGAGGACGTCGAAGACGATCTCGTGATGCGGGTTGGGGCGCCCGTTCGCGGCAAAGTGATCCGGAAAGAAGCGCGCGAGCAGCAGGCGCGGCGCCAGCCAGGGCAGCAGGCCGAACTGGACGAGGCCGACGGCAACGAGCGCCTGCAGGTGACCCACGCCGGTGAAGTAGAGTTGCCCCTCGGTCAGTGCGTGCGAGAGGTCGTCGCCGTGCGCGCTGTTGGCCGCCAGCAGCAGCGCCACCGTCCACCCCAGCAGCAGCATCAGGGCATACGATTCGTTCCCCTTCGGGCCGAAGAAGCTCTTCGCGAGGGCCGCGACCACCGCGGCGGCCAGCGCCACGAGCGCGATCGGCGCATCCCAGAAGACCCCGACCATCACCCCGGCGGCGGCCGCCTGAGCCAGCCCGAGCGATGCCAGCCATTCCTCGCGCAGGCGTACGTGGGCCCCGACCAGCGGCAGCAGCACCGCCAGCAGCAGGCCGTTGACGAAGGGGATCAGGAACATCGGGTGGAGCAGGTCGGCGAAACTCATCCCGCCACCTCGACGATGCGCGAGCAGACGCTCTCGACGAGGTCGTGCTCGTGGCTCACGACAAGGACCCCGCGCCCCGCGGTGCGCGACGCGTGCAGCACCTCGATGAGCGTGGCCCGCGCGCGCGGGTCCATGTTGTTGTCGGGCTCGTCGAGCAGCACCAGGTCGGCCGGCGAACCCAGGCACGCCCAGACGTGCAGCAGCTGGAACTGGCCGCCGCTCAGCTCGTCGAGGCGCAGGTCGAGCAGGCCGGCCAGCTGCGGGGGCGCGGCCTGCCGCGCGGCGCCGGTCAGGCGAAGGTACTCGCGCCCGGTGATCGGCATCTCGGACAGGCGCACGGGACGCTGGGCCTGGACCGCCGTCGCGATGGGGCCGTCGCCCCGGCGCAGGGTGCCCGAGAAGATTCTCGCGCGGCCGATGATCGCGCGAAGCACCGTGGACTTGCCCGACCCGTTCGGCCCGGCAAGCCCCAGGATCTCCCCGCGGTTGAGCAGGAACGAGACGGGACCGACGACCGGCTCGCGGTAGCCGGCCACCAGGTTCTCGACCTCGAGCAGCAGTTGGCCGGTCACTTCGCGCTCGCGATTGCCGTCACCCAGCGCTCGACGTGCGCCAGGTAGGCAGGGAGGTCGGCGTCCGGCGCCGGTTCGAGCTGCAGTCGGTGGACCGGCCAGCCGAGGTGCTTCGCAAGGTGCTGGGGGCCGTCCGACGGCTGGTACGTGGCATACAGGATGACCCCACGCGTTCCCTTGAGTCGCGTCACGAGGTCGCGCAGGTGGCTGGCCGTCGGCGGGACGCCGGGCACCGGTTCGATGTAGCCGACAATCGGCACGCCCAGCCGGTCGGCGAGGTAATTGGCGTCCTTGTGGAAGAGCAGCACGCCGGGCGCCCCGGCCGCTTGCGCCTTCCACTGAACCACGCGGTCGGATGCGGTCTTCGCAAACGTGTCAGCGTTGGCGGCGAAAGCCGTTGCCGATGCCGGCCGCAGCCTGGCGAGGTGCGAGGCCAGCGCCTTCGCGGCGGCCGAGAGGCGCAGTGGGTCCAGGTAGTAGTGCGGGTTGCCGAGCGGATGGACATCGCCACGCGACCGATCGGCAGCCTGCCCCTTTTCGAGCAGGTCGACGTGGGCCGCCCCTTCGAAGTACCCGGGCTGGCCTGGCTGGATCCTGCGGTTGCCGGCGCTTCGCAGCGCCGCCGGCAGCCAGCCGGTTTCAAGGTCGGCGCCGACGGCAACGAGCAGGTCGGCCCGCCTCAGCGCGAGCATCATGCTCGGACGTGCTACCAGGTAGTGGGCGTCGCGGTCGGGCGGTGCCAGCACGGTCACCTTCACCGCGGGACCGCCCACGGCGCGCGCCAGCACTCCCATGCTCGACGTCGTGGCGACAACGTCGAGTGCCTGGCCGGCGGCCGGTACAGCCAGTGCCAACGTGGCGACGAACGGCAAGAAGAGGCGCATCTTTGACCTGGCGAGAGTGGCGCGCCTACAACGTGTGCGCGCCGTGGGCGCCGAGGCTGATCTGCAGCTGCACCCACAGCTGATTCGACTTCTGGCGGACGCCGCCGATCGGCGAGTCGGCGCGGGTGTACTGGACGCGCAGCCGGGAGAACTCGGTCGGCCTGAACGTCAGCGCGGCGGTGTACCGGCGAACCGAGTCGAGCCGCAGGAGGCCGTCGCGCCTGCGCAGCCGGTTCGTCAGGCCGGCCGCATCGAAGCGGCCCCCCGCCTTCCAGCGCGCGGCGAAGCCGTACACTGCCTGCACGTAGAAGCCGTCCTGCGTCCGATCGCGCCGCGGCCCGCCCGGTCCACCGGCTCCCGTCACCACGGCCAGGTCGTGCCGCCGCCGGAAGTACTCCCCCTGCAAGGTCAGGTCGCCGACTCCCCACTGCTTGCCCGAGTCGTACTGGTAGACGAGGTCGGCCCCAACGAGCGTCCCGCTTCCCTCGAGCGGCTCCTCGCCGTGCTCGCCGGCGAACTCCTGGTGCAGGCGGGTGTGAGCGATCGCCCCCCCCACCTGCAGCGTGTGGCTGTCGCCCAGGTTGGGGGAGACCTTCACGAAGCCCGTGAAGAGCCGCGGACCGCCCTTCCCGGTGAAGCCCTGTTCCCCGGGCGCTTCGAGCGGCTGCGAGAACGTGACGTTGGCGCCCTGGAGCAGTTCGCCGCCGACGAGCACGTAGACGGGGAGCGAGGGAAGCCAGGTGGCCTGCAGCCCGACCTCGCCGAGCGCGCCGCCGAGCAGGTGCGAGTAGGGAAGCGGTCGATCCACGAAATCCCACTGGTGCGGGTGCTTCGCGTTCAGGTACCCGATCCCGCTGTAGAACTTGCCGGCCCGCAGCTGCAGCCCCGGGGCGAGCGCACGCGTCTGGACGTAGACCTCCTCGGCTTCCACCTCGCCGTCGCCGATCGCGAGGACGGCCCACGCGTCGAAGTACGGATCGACCGCCCCCGACAAGGCCACCTCGACCTCGCGCAGGTTGAACCCGCGCTCGAGCGCCCCGCCATGAGCGTGGCTTCCTTCCTCCGTGTGGCGTGCGAACCCATCCGCCTCGGCGACAAGCTCGCCGCCGGCGCCGTCGCGGTTGTCGGTGTAGTACGCGACGTCGGGGATCACGGAGATTGCCGGGTTGAACCTGTTCGGATCGTCCCCTTGTGCCTGCGGCGCCGGCTCCTGCGACAGGTGAGGTGCCGGGGTAACAGAGTCCAGCGACGCGAGCCCCGAGCCCTGAGACTGAGAGAGCACCCAGATGATGAACAGGATTTCCGCCATCATCGCTGTCTCCCGCGCGGTGCCGCCCGACCGCTTCGGGCACGTGGCGCGCCGGCCCTTCTCCGGGTCCTGCAGGTGGGACACCGCCCGTAGAGGATCAGCTCGTGATCCTCCACGCTGAAGCCCGGGGGCGCCTGCATGATGAACTCGCCCGGGCAGGCCTCCACTTCGTACACCCGCGAGCACGAACGGCAGTGGAAGTGGTGGTGGTGTTCCTTGCCAGACGCCTCGTACCTGGGGGCATCGCCCGGCAGCTCCACCTGCCTGAGCGTTCCTTCCTCCTGCATGCGCCGAACAGCCCGGTAGACCGTGGCGATGCCGAGCCCCGGAACCTCGCGGCGCGCCGAAGCCAGGATCTCGGCCGCCGACAGCGGCCGGCCGGCGCTCTCCACCGCGGAGCGGATCGCACGCCGTTGGCTCGTGTCCCGCGACGAAGGTTCCCCGAACGGTGCCATGTCTACCTCACGGGAATCGAGAACGGGTACCACGCGTCGATGACCAGGCCGGCCACGATCGCGATGGCCGCCAGCCAACCGAGCACGATCAGCGCCTGCCGCAGGCGCACCTCGCGCAGCAGCACGATCGGCCCGAACCCCGCGCCCGCCGAAAGGCCCGCGATGGTCGTGCCGAAGGGCAGCCCGGCCTTCAAGAACGCCTCGGTGATGGCGACCGACGCCGCGCAGTTGGGGATCATCCCGAACAGCGTCACCCCCACGACACGCGGCACCGACCATCCCGGCGACCCGGTCAGCCACGAGACACGATCGCCCCCCCACGCCAGCATCAGGCCGAGCAGGAACGTGGCCGAGAACACCCAGGCGACGACAACCGCCGAGTGGCGCACGCCGTGGCCGACGATCTCGGCCCAGGAGGCCTTCTCGGTGTGGCTGTGGATCACGTGCCCCGTGGGCGGCTGGTCGGCGTACCGGCGGCCGAGCACGAGGTCGGCCAGGTACCCCGCTGCAAGGGCAATCGCCACCTTGAGTGCTACGAACACGACGACCACGCGCGCGTGGCGCCCCTCGGCGACCATCAGCGGCAGCGCCTCGTCCGAGGTGGCGAGGTAGGTGGCCAGCACCGTGCCGAGGCTGACGCGGCCCGAGGCGAACAGCGAGGTGACGAGCACCGACATGCTGCACTGCGGGATGATGCCGAGCACCGTGCCCACGAGCGGCCCGGCGGGGCCGCCCAGCCTGAACCGCCCGACGAGGCCGGGCACCTCGCGGTGCGACAGGTACTCGAGCAGGATGTACACGG
>JARKSS010000310.1 GCA_029974175.1 Vicinamibacterales bacterium | reverse complement strand
GAAGGTGCTGGCGGGAGCCCTGCTTGCCCGCCGGAGCCGCGAGCGTAGCGAGCGTTTGGCGAAGGCGGGAGCCGCGAGCCGAATCGGGCGACCACAAGGGTCGCCCCTATTCCCTGAACGCCGCCCGGCGGGTGGAGGGTTCGACCAGCAGCGACACCACGGCCCAGCCAATCGCCACGGCGGCCATGATCCCCGCGGCCACGGTGTAGCGGCGCGCGCCGGCGAGGGACGCGGCGAACAGCGAGGCGGCGAACGCCAGGCTCGAGGCCTGAAGCGTCGAGCGCGTGCGCTCGAGCTGCGCGGCCAGGGCCGATCGGTTGAACGCCGATGTGAAGAGCAGGTGAACCCGGATGGTGCCGTTGAGCACCGCGGTCACGATCGTGGCCAGCAGCACGGCGAGCGTCGCGTCGGTCCCCTCGAGCGCGTGCAGCCGCGCCACCGGGACGATCATCGCCGCCTCGACCGCGAGGGTCGCCACTTGGTGCCAGCGCCACCAGAGCCGCGCCGGCTCGGGCTCCTCGAGCGTCGGAAGCGGCCTATCACCGACCAGACGCAGGCGAAGCGGCAGGTGCCCCGCCTTCACCGCCTCCAGATCCTCGGCCACCTCGAGCGCACTCTGCGAGCGCGCCTCCACCTCGCGCATCAGGCATCGCCGGATGACGGCCTCGAGGCCCGGCGGCAGGCCCGGGCGCAGATCAGAAAGGCGCGGCGGGGTGGAAGCGAAGGCGCGAGGCACCGCCGGCTCGAGGGCCGGCGCCTCGAAGGGATGCCGTCCCGTGGCCATCTCGTAGAGCAGGATGCCCAGCGAGTAGATGTCGCTGCGCGCATCCACCTCCAGTCCCTCGCGCTGCTCTGGCGACATGTAGCCGGGCGTGCCGACGATGGTGCCAACGCGGGTGAGACGATGCCCGGCGCCCGGGTGACCCGGCGCGAGGCGCGCGATCCCGAAGTCCACGATGCGCGGGCGCCCCGACTCGTCGCGCCGGACGTTCTCGGGCTTGAGGTCGCGGTGCACGACCCCGGCCGCGTGCGCCGCCGCAAGCGCGCGCGCCAGCTGCGCGCCGGTCTCCAGCAGCCGCGGCACCGGCAGGGGGCCGCGCTCGATCTCGTCGCGCAGCGTCTCTCCCTCCAGGTATTCCGAGACGAGACAGACGTGTCCCTCGATCTCGTCGAGCGAGTAGACCGTCGCGATGCCGGGGTGCGAGAGAGCCGCCGCCGCCCGCGCCTCCTGGCGCAGCCGCTCGCGGCGCCGCGCGTCGCCCACGCAGGCAGGTCCCAGCACCTTCATCGCCACCCGGCGGCCAAGCCGCGTGTCGGTGGCTAGGTAGACGATCCCCATCCCGCCGCGCCCGATCTCGCGCACGACTTCGTACGGCCCGAGCCGCCGCCCCGGCTCGAAGATCGTGCGCTCCTCGGGATCCGTGAGCCCCTCGGCCACGGGGGCGGGCGTGTCGAGGAACCCGCCGGCCCCCTCGTGGGCCGCGAGCAGCGACATCACCTCCGCGCGCAGCGCCTCGTCGCCGCCGCAGGCACCGTCGAGGAACGCAGCGCGCTCGCAGGGGCCACGCTCGAGCGCGGCATGGAAGAGGTCGGTGACGCGGGACCACTCGGGCATGGGTATGGCCGCCAGCGGGCCACGGCAAGAGTGTAACGCCCCGGAAGAAGGATGTAGCACGGCGCTTGCACGGTCGGCCCACGTTCCCCCAAGGGAGGTGCCCGAATGGGCGAATCGACCACCTGGCCCATCGTCACACCGGCCACCGAGCGGCGCGTCGCGCTCATCGTGCTCGCGGTGTTCCTCATGGCCGGGGCGGCGTGGATCCTCCTGACCGACCTGGTGCTGTACTGGGTCGTCTCGGATCGAGCGGTCATTGCCCGTCTCGAAACGGCGAAGGGGTGGATGTTCGTCGCGCTGGCCGCCGGCATTGTCTACTGGGTGACCCTGCGCAGCGCCCGGCAACTGACCAAGACCAACAGGACCCTTGCAGCCGTCGTAAAGAGTATTGGTGACGGAGTGCTGATCCTGGGGCCCAACCGGACGATCGCCTACGCGAATCCCGCCTCTGTCGAGATGCTGAACTCGACGGCTGACGATCTGCGCGGGATGGGCGCCGAGGAGTTCTCGCGGCGCTTCAGGGTGTCGTACCCCGACGGCCGCCTCGTTCCGCCCGGCCAGTTCGTCTCGCAGCGCGTGTTCGACCAACCCGGGCCCATCCGTTACAAGGCGGTCCTCACTCCGCCCGACAAGCCCGAGCTGGTCATCTCCTGCACGGCCGCCTGCGTCCGGATGGAGATCGAGAAGGCGCCCGAGCTGGTGGTGAGCGTGCTGACCGACATCACCGCCGCGGAACACCTCGAGAGCCTCCGCGACGGCCTGTTCTCGGCGGCCGCGCACGCGATGAAGACGCCCGTGGCCGTCATCAAGGGGGCGTCGCAGCTGATATCGAGCGGGGTCCCGCCTGCGCTCCGCGGCTCGGCCCTGATGATCGAGCGCCAGTGCGCGCGCATCGACCGCCTCGTGGACAACCTCCTCGTGCTCTCGCGCATCCGGTCGGGAACGCTCCAGGTCTACCCCGCCGAACTCGAACTCGATGGCCTGATCGAGGAGGCCGTCGCCGAGATGACCAGGCTCTCGTTCGGACACGACATCCGTGTCCGCATCGAAAGCCGTCCCTGCGTGCGCGGCGACCGCGAGCGGCTTCGGCTCGTCGTCCGCAACGCCCTTCACTCCGCCGCCCGCGCCTCGCGGCGCGGCGGCGACCTGCTGCTTTGCCTGTGCCGCAACGGGGACGATGCCGAGATCAAGGTGTCCTACCACCACGATCTGGAGAACGCCGCCCACGCCGCCGGCGCGCCGGACAACGACTTCGAGGACATGGGGACCAGCCGTCACGTCACGGCGGCGATCGTCGAGGCGCACGGCGGGAGCGTCACCGAGCACGCCGATAGCGGAGTGACGACGGTGGGAATCCGGCTGCCGGCCATCCCCGGAGACGGCGCATGATGGATTCAGCGGCGGACGTGCTGGTCGTCGACGATGACCCCGACCTGGCCGAGCTGGTGCGGACCATGCTCGACATCTCGGGCTACGCGGCCAGGTGCGCCCGCAACGGCCTGGAAGCCCTGGAGGCCGTTGCACAGAGGCAGCCCGCGCTGATCCTGCTCGACATGATGATGCCGGTGATGGACGGGTGGCAGTGCGCCCGCGAGCTGCACCTGCGATACGGAGGCCGGCTGCCAATCGTCGTATTGACCGCCGCGGAACACGCCCGCTCGCGCACCGCCGACCTCGTCGGCGTCGCGGAGGTCCTCTCCAAGCCGTTCGAGATGGACGAACTGTTGTGCGTGGTGGCACGTTACGCCGGGAAGGCGCGTGCGTCCAGAATGTGAAGACGCGCCCCCGGCCGAGGAGAGCTTTCGGGCTGCGTTCGTCAGCGGCCTGCCGGCCCCTGCCCTGAACTGAGTTCCCTGAAGAGCCACGCGCGCGCCACCGCCCACCCGCGCTTCACCGTGGCCGGCGACACGCCGAGCGCCTCGGCCGTCTCCTCGTTGGTCAGCCCGCCGAAGAACCTGAGCTCGACGATCCGGGCGTGGGCCGGGTCCACTTGCTCGAGCCGCTCGAGTGCCGCGTCGAGCGCCACCAGCTCGACGTCGCGCGGCCCGCCGGCGGCCACCCCCTCGTCGAGCGTGACCCGCTGGCGGTGCCCGCCTCGCTTCTGCGCGTCGCGCGCCCGGGCGTGCTCGACGAGAATCTCCCGCATCGAGCGGGCGGCGATGGCGAGGAAGTGTGCGCGGTTCTGGAAGGAAAGGTCTTCGTCCTTCAGCAGCCGCAGGTAGGCCTCGTGCACGAGCGCGGTCGGCTGCAGGGTCTGCCCGGGCCGCTCGCGGCGAAGGGAGCGTGCGGCAATCCGGCGGAGCTCGCCGTAGAGGATCGGGACGAACTCCTCGACGGCCGCCGGCTGCCCCCGCCGGGCTTGATCGAGCAGCGTGGCCAGGTGGTCAGCAGGCGAGGTGGCCACCGGGGGAGTATAGCGATTCCCTACTCGATCGTGAATTGGATCATCTTCCGGTACTTGACCGGCGTGCCCTTCAGGGTCGCCGGCTGGTACTTCCAGCGCATCGCCTGGTCTTCGAGCGCCTTGTCGTAGGTGGTGGCGGTCCTCGCACGCAGCACGGCCGACTCGACCGCGCCCTTCTCGTCGATCAGCACCTCGATGGCGCCGCGGCGCTGGGTGGAGGCCAGCATCGCAGGCGGCGGCCCGGTCCACCGGGGGAGGCGCTGATCGATCACTACGGGAGGGATGACGTCCTTGTCGTCGGCGCCGTAGAACGGGCGCGCACGGGGCGGGGGCGGCGGCAGCGCCTCGGCGATCGCCGGCTGCGCCACCGCCGGCGCCGCCGGGGCCGCCGG
>JARKSS010000303.1 GCA_029974175.1 Vicinamibacterales bacterium | reverse complement strand
ACTTGCTCATCGAGAGGCTTCATGTCGCAACCTGCCGCCGCCGACGCTGCCAACGCCGTCCAGCCCTTTCCGGGGTCGTTCTGGACCGCCAACGTCACCGAGCTGTTCGAGCGCGCCGCCTACTACTCGATGGCGAGCTTCGTCGTCATCTACCTGGGGCAGCTGGGGTTCGGCGCGTACTGGCCGTCGACGCTGAACTCGACCCTCTGGTTCCTCGTCTTCTTCCTGCCGATCCTCTCGGGCACCATCGCCGACCAGATCGGGTTCCGGCGGGCGCTGCTGATCGCGTTCGTCCTGCTCACCCTCGGCTACACCATGATGGGGTACCCCGTGTGGCTGGGCGGGAGCGCGCTGTCGGCCACCATCGGCGACGAGGTCACCGTCAGCACCCGCGACTTCGTGATCCTGTTCACCGGGATCGTGATCATCGGCATCGGCGGGTCGGTCATCAAGCCGTGCATCTCGGGGACGGTGCAGAAGACGGCGGGCGCCCGCGCGACGCTCGGCTTCGCCATCTTCTACATGGTGATCAACATCGGCTCGCTCTTCGGCCGCGGCACTGCCTTCGTCGTGCGGAGCGGGTCGGGGGTGGGGACGATCCTCGCGGTCGTCGCCGTGCTCGTGCTGGCCGCGTTCCTCATCGTCCTGCTCGTCCACCGGACGACCAAGGCCGAGCGGAGCCGGAAGGACATCTGGGTGGCGACGGCGGGTTTCACGTCAATCGTGGTGGTGGCCTCGGCCCTGGTCGCGTGGATCTTCCGGGCCAGCGCAGCCGAGCGCGTCGGGACGGGGACCTCGGGCCTCTCCTACATCTTCGCGGTTGCCGCGCTGGCCTCGGTGGTGGCCTTCTTCGTCGTCTTGCTCACGTACCGCGAGCCGGCGTCGGGAGCGGGCGCGCCCGCCAAGCCGAAGCGGTCGGTCGGGCGGATCCTGCTCGACATGGTGCTGGTGCTGCGCAGCGGGCGCTTCACGCTCTACCTGATCGTGATGACCGGGTTCTACTTCCTGTACAACCAGGTCTACAACGTGCTGCCGCTCTACGTGAAGCGGGTGGTCGAAACCAACCCGGCGATGGACCTCTACACCGCCGCGAACCCGTTCGTGATCGTCTGCTTCCAGCTGCTCATCACCAACGCGTTCGGCCGGCTGCGGCCCATCCGGTCGATGGTGGTCGGCACGGTGATCATCGCGCTCGCGATGCTGATCAACGTCCTGCCAATCTACGTCGCCGGCGGCCCCCAGGCCGTCGTCGCCAACTGGCTGCCGATCGCGTCGGTGTTCATCATCCTCACCGTGGCGCTCATCGCGCTCGGCGAGCTGTTCACCTCGCCGCGGATGTACGAGTACATCGGGGCGCTGGCGCCGAAGGGGCAGGAGGGGCTCTTCCTCGGCTACGCGAACCTGCCGCTTGCGCTCGGTGCGCTGCTGGGCGGCCCGGTCGGGGCCTACATCTTCAACGAGATCATGACCCACGGGGCGACGACGAGGGCCGACGGCCTGCTGGAGCTGGTGCCGTTCTACAACGCCCTGGGCTGGGTCATCCTGATGGCCATCGGCTTCGTCTCGGCCTTCTCACTGTGGCTGTTCAACCGGTGGCTCGAGAAGCAGGCAGCGTAAGGGGCGTCACAAATCCGCCAGCCAGAGCGCCACCTCGGCATCCGGCGGCATGCGCCAGTCGCCGCGCGGCGAGAGGGCCACCGACCCTACCTTCGGTCCGTCCGGCATCACCGAGCGCTTCCACTGGCTGTCGAAGAAGCGGGTGACGAACACCCGCAGCCACTTGCGCAGCTCGTCCGGCTCGTACCGCCCACGGAAGGCCTGCTCGGCAAGGAAGAGGATCTTCGCCGGCCGGCTCTGCCACCTTGCGAAGTGGTAGAGGAAGAAGTCGTGCAGCTCGTACGGGCCGATCAGGTCCTCGGTCCGCTGGAACACGCCGTCGCCCTTGCCGTCGCCCACCAGCTCGGGTGAGATCGGCGTGTCGAGCACGTCGCGCAGCGTTTCGCGCGCGTGCTCGAACCCCGGCTGGCCAGATGCCCAATCCACCAGGTAGCGGACCAGCGTCTTGGGGACGCCGGCATTGACGTCGTAGTGCGAGAGGTGATCGCCGCCGAAGGTGTTCCAGCCGAGCGCCAGCTCCGAGAGATCGCCGGTGCCGACGACGAGGCCGCGCAGCTGGTTGGCCCTGTTCATCAGCAGCATCGTGCGGTAGCGGGCTTGGACGTTCTCGAAGGTGACGTCCTGGCGGTCGAGCGGCTGGTTGATGTCGTGGAAGTGGCGGGTGCAGCCCTCGCGGATGTCGATTTCCTCGAACGCCACGCCGCAGGCGCGCGCGAGCCGGGCGGCGTTTCCGCGTGTCCGGTCGCTGGTGCCGAAGCCGGGCATCGAGATCGCGTGGATCTGGTCCCGTGCGAGGCCGAGAAGCTCGACGGCGCGCAGGCTCACCAGCAGCGCGAGCGTCGAGTCGAGGCCGCCCGAGAGGCCGAGAACCAGGTGCTCGATGCCGGCGTGCGACAGGCGCTTGGCCAGCCCGGCGGCCTGGATGGAGAAGATCTCCTCGCTTCGGCGGCTGCGTTCCTCGCCGGTCGCGGGGATGAAGGGCGAGGGATCGACGGTGCGGTGGAAGGGCGGGGCCGTGTAAGGGGCCAGGTCCATTTCCACCGTGCGCCAGGTTCGCCCGTCGAGCGTGGCGGCCGAGTCGACGAAGCTCGTGGTCTTCGCGCGCTCGAGCGCGAGGTGCTCGACGTCCACGTCCACCACGAGCAGCTGTCCCTTCGGGTCGAACCGGTTCGACTCGGCCAGCAGCACCCCGTTCTCGGCCACCAGTGCGTGGCCGCCGAACACCGCATCCTGCGTTGACTCGCCGATGCCGGCCGACGTGTAGACGTAAGCGCAGATGGCCCGGGCCGACTGCTGCGCCACCAGCGCGCGGCGGTAGTCGGCCTTCCCGACCAGGTCGTTCGACGCCGACAGGTTCAGGATGATCCGCGCGCCCTGCAGCGCGAGGAACGAGCTGGGGGGCAGCGGGCCCCACAGGTCTTCGCAGATCTCGACGCCGATCGCAAGCTCCGGCAGGCTCCTGGCGCGAATGACGATGTCGGCGCCGACGGGGACGGCACGACCCCCGAGCGGCAGCTCGCGCGCGCGAAGGTCGCGGGCCGACGAGAACCACCGCTCCTCGTAATACTCCTTGTAGCCGGGGATGAACGTCTTCGGGACGAGGGCGTGCACCTGGCCGCCCGAGACGATGGCGGCGGTGTTGTACAGGGCGCCGTCGAGCGCCACCGGGAGACCGACGACCAGCAGCGGCCGGAGGCGGGCAGAGGCGCGCGCCAGCTCGAGGAGGGCCTCGGAAGCGCGGTCGAGGAGCAGGTGCTGGTGGAAGAGATCGCCGGCCGTGTAGCCGGTGAGGCACAGCTCGGGGAAGACCACCACCTGGGCGCCCTGGTCGTCGGCGCGCCCGGCGAAGGCCAGCACCTGCGCAAGGTTCGCGGCCACGTCCGCCACCTTGACGGGGGGCACGGCCGCCGCCACCCGCACGAAGCCGAAGTCGGCCGGTGAGACGGGATCAGGCATAGATCGCGGCTATCATACGATGGCTCGAGGCTCAGGGCTCACGGCTCACGCTGGAACACCACCCATCTGCCTTTTATCGGCTCCAAGCCGCCTCAGCCCCGCTCCTCGCGGATGATCACCCCCTCATCCCCTCTCAGCTTCACCCGCGAGCCGGTTGCCCCCTCCCGGTCGAGGTGCGTGGAGAGCACGCTCCACCGGCGTCCCCCGTCCTCGAGCCTGACTTCCTGCGGGCGTGAACCGAAGTTCAACGCGACCGTCACGCGGGCCTCCCCGTGCTCGCGGCGGTACGCGAACACGCCGGCGGGGGAGGGCAGTTCCCGGTAGGTGCCGACCGCGAGTGCCGGCTCGCGCCGCCGCAGGTCGAGCA
>JARKSS010000299.1 GCA_029974175.1 Vicinamibacterales bacterium | reverse complement strand
CCAGGTAGCCGAGCGGCAGGCGGTGGCGGTAGAGACCGTAGCCCAGGAAGGCGTTGATGCCGCCGCCGTCGGTGATCTGCCAGTGCAGCAGCCCGCGAGGAAGGACGGTGCGCCAGCGGATCACCTCGTCGCTCGCCTGCGAGCGCGCCTCGGTCCAGTCCAGGCGAGCACCAAGATCCAGCGCCAGGCGGGGATGAAGCTCAACCTGGCTGTTCACCCATGCCGCCAGCTCGGTCGCGTGCCGGCGCACCTCGCCCGAGCCGCCCTCGAAATCCCAGACGCGGGCCGGCAGGCCGTCCACCAGCTCGCCAACCAGCGCCCGGGGCTGGATGGCAGGTTCCGAGAAGGCGTAGTGCGCCGAGAGGCCGGCCGACAGCCGGCCGAAGCGGTCGAGGCCAGAACCCGGGTTCACCTGGAACACCGCGCCGTAGCGCCCCCGGGGCCCCACCGGCGGCACCACCAGCTCGGGGACCGGCCCGTCGAGGAGCCGCTCGATCACGCCGGTCACGGTGCCCTGGCCGTCGGAAGGACCGCCCATGACGCTTCGCTGGTAGCCGGCGGCGGCGCTGAACGTGGTGCCCCGCGGCGTCACGCGTTCGTAGACGGCGTGGAGGTGGCGCGAGGTGTCAGTCGCGCGCACGGTGGCAAAGGGGAACCGCGCGCGGGCGTAGAAGGGATGCGTCGCCCGATCGCCAGCCGCCACGACCCGAAGACGATGATTCCCGGAGACCGAGGCGGTGGCATGCAGGAACGCCGACGCCAGACGGCTGTCGAGCGGCGTCTGATCCCCCCGCTCGAAGCGCCGCGACGCGGCGGCGCGACCGGTGAAGAAGACGCCCAGGCGCTCGGCAACCGGGCCGCCGACGCCAACCTGCCCGCCGCCCGCGGTCCCGAACCGTGCGACGGACGGCGCCCTTCCACGCGCGTTGTCGGCCTGCAGCTGGTGCGGCAGGTAGTCGGCGCGAAGCTCGCCGGCCCAGCGGCTGCCCGCCGCGCGCGGGACCAGCACCAGCGTGGTGCCCGCTCCCCCCAGCTCAGGGGCGAGAAATGAGTACGCCACACCGACCGCCTGGAAGGGCTCGCGGTCGAGCTGGATCAGCGGGGTGCCCGTGCGCTCGGGATCGGTCAGGTCGAGGCCATCCATCAGGAAGCTCGACTGCGTGCCCGAGCTGCCGTGGCTGCCGAACCACTCGTGTTCGCCGAGGTACAGGCCGCCGTTGGCGATGCGATCGACCACCACGAACGGGTCGGCCGTCTCGATCACCGACGCGATGGTGCCGGCACTCGGCAGATCGCGCAGGTGGACCTCGGCCAGGACGAGGCCGGGAACCGGTCGTGCCGGCAGCACGCCGGGGGAAGGAAGGCCGCCGCCGGCGGTCACCGAGAGGGCTGGGGCCTGCTGCGCCGCTGCCGGAGCGGCAAGCCAGAGCAACGCGACGAACAGGCCAGCAGTCCGAGGGGACAGGGACACCAGCACCACGCAGTTCCTTTCCGCCACAAACCCGCGCGGGGTGAATCAAGGTGATGAGAGGGGCCCGAGAAGCCGCGATTATACAGGATGGCGCGTGGCTGGCGACGCCGGCTGATCCAGGTCATAGCCGCCCGGCGGATGGCCGGGGTACACTCCGGAGCTGGTCTGAAGGACGGGCGGCGCAGGGTCGCCTCCACGCCCTGCCGCACTCAATCAATGCTTCGGCCGCACTCAGCAACGCCCCGGCCGTCCTCAGTCATACGGAGGCCCCGATGTCGCACTGGTCGCAGCTCTTGATGACGGATCACGAAACCACCGAGAAGGTTCTCGAGGCGGTGGCACGCATGCTCGAGGCGCCAGACGGGCCGGCCCCGTCGATCCTCCGCGACGCGCTCGAGTACTTCCAGGGCTACGTCGAGGCTTGCCACAACAAGAAGGAGGAGCAGCACCTCTTCCCGCTGATCGAGCAGCGGGGCATCCCGCGGAACGGCGGTCCGCTGGCGGTCATGCTGGCCGAGCACGACCGGAGCGCGGTGCTGCTGCCGAAGCTGGTGTCGGCGTGCGAGGCGTACCTCGGCGGCGACCGCCAGGTCCTGCCCGAGCTGCGGACGCTGTTCGGCGAGTACGCGGCGCTGCTCAAGGACCACTACTGGAAGGAGAACGACGTCCTCTACCCGATGGCGCGGCGGGTGATGAGCGAGGCCGACGCCGAGGCGGTGGTCGCGGGAATCGAGGCCGTGGAGGCGGCGCTGGGTGCCGACACGCGCAGCCGGTACTACGCGATCGCGGATCGGATCATCGAGGCGGGCGAGCTGAAGGACCTGTCGTTCGGCGTCGAACGCGACGTGCTCGCGGCGATCCTGAACACCCTGCCCGTCGAACTGTCGTTCGTGGACAAGGACGACCGCGTCCGGTACTTCAGCCACGAAGGCAGCGAGAAGATCTTCGCCCGAACCCGGGGCGCGATTGGGACCCCGGTGCAGAACTGCCACCCGCAGAAGAGCGTGCACCTGGTGAACCGGATCCTTGCCGACTTCAAGGCGGGGCGCCGCAAGGTGGCCGAGTTCTGGATCGACATGGGGGGCCGCAAGGTGCACATCCGCTACTTCCCCGTCCACAGCCCGAAAGGGGAATACCTCGGCACGCTCGAGGTGGTGCAGGACATCACGCCGATCCAGGCGCTGCAAGGGCAGCGGCGCCTGCTGGAGGAAGAGACACCGGCGCAGGGCTGAAACAGCGTAGGTGTAGAGCCCTGCGCTTGCCGCTGCAGCCCGGCAGAGCTTCTGGGATGCAGCCCCGCGCAAGCGGGGCTGCATCTACGTGGGCGCCACCAGCGGGCTCAGCCCCGCTCCAACTCCTTGTTCAGCGCTGCCTGCCACCTCGCGTACGCTTCCAGGTACTGCGCCTGGCGCCTCGCGTCAGGATCGAGCCGGTCGAGGGGACGGAGGCCGACGAACGCCTCCTCCTCGGTCGGAAACACGCCCGCCCCGAGGCCGGCCGCGCGCGCGGCACCCTGCGCGCCATCGGTGTCGTACAGCTCCACGGTCGCGCCGCTGACGTCGGCGAACGCCTGCGCGAACACCGGGCTCAGGAACATGTTGGCGCGACCGGCCCGCACGGCCGTCGCCTGCAGCCCCATCTCGCGCATGATCCCCATCCCGTGGTGCAGCGCGAACACGATGCCCTCCTGCGCCGCGCGCAGCAGGTGCGCCCGACCGTGGCGGACGAGCGAGAGGTGGTGCACCGAGGCCCCCGGCTCCCGGTTGCCGAGCGACCGCTCCGCGCCGTTCCCGAAGGGAAGCACCACGACCCCGCCGGCGCCGATCGGCACGTCGGCCGCCAGGCGGTTCATCTCGTCGTAGGACACCTGTGCCCCGCCCAGCAGCCGCTTCAACCAGCTGTTGAGCGCACCGGTGCCGTTCACGCACAGCAGCACGCCGTAGCGCGGCGCCTCGGGCCGGTCGGTCACGTGGAGGAAGGTGTTGACGCGCGACTCGTTGTCCCAGGCCGCCGTGTCGATGACCGCGTACACCACGCCGGAGGTGCCTGCGGTCGCCGCCACTTCGCCAGGGTGGAGGACCCGGAGCGAGAAGGCATTGTTCGGCTGATCGCCGGCGCGGTAGGCGACAGGCGTCCCCGCGGCCAAGCCGGTTTCGGCAGCCGCCTCGGGGCTCACGACGCCCTGCTCACCGAAGGTCGGCACCAGCTCCGGCAGAAGCCGGTCGGGCAACTCGAGCGCCTCGAGGACGTCGGCCGAGGCCCGGCGATCGAGGAAGTCCCACAGCACGCCCTCCGACAGACCCGAGGCGGTGGTGGCGACACGGCCGGTCAACCGGAAGGCGATGTAGTCGCCGGGCAGCATGGCCTTGTCGGCGGCGGCAAACACGTCGGGCTCGTTTTCCCGCACCCAGGCGAGCTTGGCGGCGGTGAAGTTGCCGGGGGAATTGAGGACGCGGGCCAGGCAGGTCAGTCGGCCGATGCGTTCGAAGGCCGCCTCGCCAATCGACACCGCGCGGCTGTCGCACCAGATGATCGACGGCCGGAGGGGCTGGCCTCGGCGGTCCACCAGCACGAGGCCGTGCATCTGGTAGGAGATCCCGATGCCGGCGACGGCGGAGCCAGGGGCGCCGGCCCGGGCGAGCACTTCCCGGGTGGCGGTCACGCCGTGCCGCCACCACTCCTGCGGATCCTGTTCAGCCCACCCCGGCTGAGGGGCGGCGATGGTCATCTCGCTCGCCGGAGCCGAGGCGGCCGCCACGGCGCGGCCGCAGGCCGCGTCGAGGAGCGACGCTTTCACGAAGGAACTGCCGATATCGAGGCCGAGCAGGTAGCGCTGAGACATGACGGGATTCTACCGTCATGTCCGCCGGGCGCAAGGGAAAGCCGCTAGCTCTCGACCGTGTACCAGCTGTCGCCCTCGCCGTGGCCGTTGCCCCGGCCGGTGCCCTGGCCTGGCGTGTCGCCGGCGGGCGGCAGCATCGACAGCCGCTTGGTGTGGCTGTCCCACGCCAGCCCCTCGATCGACGTCCCGCGCAGCGTCTCCAGCAGGCGCTCCTGGGCCTCCATCCAGACGGCGTGCGCGGCACACCAGGGACTGCGGTGGCAGGTGCTGGAATCGAGGAGGCAGACGTTGAGGGCCGGTAGGCCGTCGAGCGCCTCGAGCACGTCATACAGCGACGCCTGGCGGCCTTTCTCGAGCATCTCGAAGCCACCCCGCTTGCCGCGCCGCGAGGCGAGCAGGCCGGCACGAACGAGACGCTGGAGCACCTTGGACAGAAACGCCGGGGAGACGTCGGCGGCCTCGGCCAGATCGGTGAGGCTCGCCCTGGTACCCGAGGCCTGGCAGACGAGGTGCATCATGACACGAACGCCGTAGTCAGCCGCGCGGGTCAGTTGCATGGTCAGCGCTTCCAAGGGGCAGGGTTGCACAAGTGGGGACCGCTCCCCCGCGTTGTCATTTAACCACACTTCCCGACAGCCAAACCCGGATCCCGCTTCGGTTGACGATGGGTCGTTTTGGCGGGAAAAACGGGGCAAGACCCCGTGCTGCGGCCGCCGCCTGGTCAACTGAAGCGAGCGCCGGGATCAATGCACGGTGACGCACGCGACACGTCCGGCCCGGACGAACGCATTGCGGTGTCCCCGACGGGAACCTCGCTGGCAGGTGCCGAGGGCGGGCGCGACGCCGGCGGGCCGGTCCCTACAACCGCACGAGTTCGATGCCGGCCTCGCCGCACAACACGTCCACGAGCGGGTCGTGGTCGTAGTCGTGGTGGTACTTTACCGCCCGCACCCCGGCGGCGGCCAGGATCTTTGCGCAGTTGATGCACGGAAAATGCGTCACGTAGGCCGTGGCGCCGCCCACGCTGACGCCGCGCCGCGCCGCGTCCGCAATGGCGTTCTGCTCGGCGTGCACCGTCGCCTGCTCGTGGCCGTCCCGCATGCGCGACTGGTGCGCGCACCCCGGAAGAAACCCGTTGTAGCCGGCCGCGATGACACGGTGCGGGTACGCCCCCGACGACACGAGGACGCACCCCACGTGAAGGCGGCTGCAGGCCGACCTCGAGGCCATCAACAAGGCCGCCGCCATGAAGTACTCGTCCCAGGTCGGGCGGCCGTCGAGTCCCTCCACCAGCGCCGCCACGCGGTCCACGAGGGTCGTCATGTGTCGGTCCCGCTGCTCTCCCATGCTCTGCAACTGCACCACTCAGGCCGTCAGATGCTGAACCAGGATGCGGACGCCGATGGCCACCAGCACGAGGCCGCCCGCCACCTCCATCCGCCGGCCGACGGCGGCCCCCAGCACCGCGCCGGTGCGCAGGGCGATCGCCGAGAGCAGACCCGTGACGGCGCCGATCGTCACGCTCGCCCACCAGATGTTGGCGTCGATCATCGCCAGCGACAAGCCCACCGCGAAGGCGTCCAGGCTGGTGGCCACCGACAGCATCACCAGCGTCAGCCCCCGGCTGGGATCGCGCGGCCCGGTTCGCGGCTTCCCTGACAGGCCATCCGCGATCATGCGGCCGCCGACGTACGCGAGGATGCCGAAGGCCACCCAGTGATCGACGGCCCCGAGGTAGCGGGCCACCTGGGCGCCGACGAGCCACCCGGCCAGCGGCATCATGAACTGGAAGAGGCCGAAGTGGAAGGCCAGCCGGAACCGGAACCGGAAGCCCCGCGCAAGGGCACTCGCGCCTGCCGCCAGGGCGACCGCGCTCGCGTCAGCCGCCAGCCCCACCGCAATCGCGCCGATCTCCCACAGGCTCACCGTCCGCGCCGCCTCGGTCGCCGCATCCCGCCGAGGATACCAGACGGACGAGCCGACGGACGCAGTTTCCGCGCTGTCGGGCGGCATCGGGTTGGCAGAATCTGCCGCCTCCGCGGCCTTCGAGGCGGCGTAACGGATACCCTGACGCATGTCCGCGTGGCACGAAAGGTGATTCGGAGAGGGCGTGGGCGATCCGTCCTTCATCACCTGGCACCTGGCCCCCGGCCAGCGCCGGCTCGACTCGCGCGAGCGCGACCTGGTGGCCTCGGTCCTCCGCCGCGGCGACGGATCGCGCTACACCCTGCTGGCCTTCGTCGTCATGGACGATCACGTCCATGCCCTCGCGCGCGCCGGCCCCTGGCCAACCGACCGGATCATCGGCTCGTGGCGATCGTCCACCGAGCAGCAGCTGCAGCGCATCCACGGCCGGCGCGGCGAGATCTGGGCCGCCGGGCACCAGGCCCAGGTCGTCCGCACCCCCCAGCACCGCCGTGACGTCGAGCTTTCGATCGCCGGCAATCCGTGGACGCGCTGGCCGTTCCTGCACGGCTACAGGTGGATGTGGGTCAGGGAGGAATAGCGTCGAAGTGCCGGATGAGGTGCGAGAACCCTCCTATCGGCCAGAACCACTCGCCCCTGCCCCTCGTCTATCCTGTCAGCACACCACGAGGACACCATGAGCCTCCGCAGTCGCCTTACGCTGGCTTTCTTCGCGATCTCGGTCCTCCCCCTCACGGTCGTGACGCTGTATTCCTACCTGACGTCGCGGGCGGCTCTGCGGCACGCGGCCGAGCAGCAGGCGAGAAACCTGGCAGCCGAGTTGGGTCAACGGATGGACTGGGTGACGCGCGACCTCGAACGGCGCATCGACAAGCTGTGGACGGCACCGGCGGCCGAAGGCGTGTGGCCTGCCGACGCGCACGTGGCCGAGGACGACATCGCCCGGCTGGAGCCCCGGTCGCCGAAGCGTTTGCCCGCCGAGGCCATCGCGGGCGAGCTGGTCAGCACGTTGGGCGAGATCGCGCCAATGCTCGAGCGCCTGGAAATCGTCCCCGAGTCCACCGCCACCCGGGGCATCGAGGTGCCAGGCGCCGCCGCGTCCGCAACACCCGCGCCGCCACCGGCGCCTGCGGCGCCTCCGGTCGGGTCGGCCCCGAGGGTGGCCGCCGTCCCTCCGGCTGGGAAGGCGAACGCGAGGGCGCAGCACGCCACGAAGTCGCGCGACAGCCTGATCGTGATCGACAAGGAAGGACGCCTGACGGTCGAGGTTTCGAAGATGATCGAAACCGCCATGGCCAAGTACCGGGCGACCGGCATCCCGGCGGCCGGGCAGGCCGAGTTTGCCGCCTGGGCACGCGACCTTCAGCTCCAGATCCAGCGCGGCGTTGCCGACCTGCAGGCGTTGTCGGCCGAGGCGGAACGCCGCGGCGAGCGCGTTGCGACAGCCGCCGGCGTGGCGCCCGCCCCGCCGCCCAAGCCTGCCGCGGTGAGGGTGAAGACGGTGACGGTCTTCAAGGGGAACGACCTGAGCTGCTCGGTCGAAGAGAACGGCCAGCAGGTGGCCCGGATCAAGGCACGGCTCAACGCGAAGCGGATGCTGGCCCCGGTCCTGGCAAACACGCGCCGACACCAGGGAGAGATCCCCTTTGCGATTGACGCCGATGGCCACGTGCACACCCCCGTCGGCGGCGACCGGCAGATCGCCGCGCTGCGCCCTGCCGCGCTCGCGCGCCGCGACGGCACCGCCACGAGCACGATCGACGACTGGGTGGTGGCCACCCACAAGGACCGGACGGGCGTGACGGTCGGGATCGCCCGGCCCATCGCGGACGACCTGCGCGAATTGCAGAGGGCCGCCGCCTTGAACTTCGGCGTCGGGTTCGGCCTGATCGCTTTGGTCTTCGCGGGTTCGCTGCCGCTGGCCTCGGGCATGACCCGGCACCTGCGCTCGCTGATGGCCGGCGTGCAACGGATCGCCAAGGGAGACCTCTCGACGCGCATCCCCGTGCGTTCGCGCGACGAGTTCGGTGAGCTGGCGGACGCTTTCAACCAGATGGCCGAGAATCTCGCCGCGCACCAGGCCCTGCTGGTCGAGCAGGAACGGCTGCACCGCGAGCTGGAGCTGTGCCGCCAGATCCAGACCGGCATCCTCCCGTGCGAGCCTCTCCGGCTCGGCGTCACCGAGGTGAAGGGGGTCTCGATCCCGGCACGCGAAGTGGGAGGCGATTTCTTCAACTATTTCGTCCTGCCCTCGGGAGACATCGCGCTGCTGGTCGGCGACGTGTCGGGGAAAGGGGTGGGCGCGGCACTGCTGATGGCGAACGTGCAGGCGACGCTGCGGGCAAGGCTGCCCCTCGAGCAGGACCTGGCCGCGCTGGCCAGCGCTCTCGATGCCGACCTCGAGGCCCACACGCCCCCGGAAGTCTTCTCACCCTGTTCGTCGGCATCCTCGACCCGCGGCGGGGCGTGCTGCGCTACGTGAACGCCGGCCACAACACCCAGTTCGTGCTGCGGCCGGGAGGTCTCGACCGCCTCACCACGACCGGCATGCCGCTCGGCCTGTTCGCCGGCCACGGCTACCAGGAGCGCTTCGTCACGCTGGCGCCGGGCGACCTGCTCGTCTTCGACACCGACGGCATGATCGAGACCGAGAACGAGGCGGGGGACGTCTGGGGCCTCGAGCGGCTCGAGTC
>JARKSS010000271.1 GCA_029974175.1 Vicinamibacterales bacterium | reverse complement strand
CTACCAGGTCTGGTACGCACACGTGAGCAAGAGGCTCCTCACGGGCCGCCCCGCGGCCCTGTCGGTGTTCGTGCAGGTGGACAACCTGTTCAACCGCCGGAACATCTTCCGCCGGTCGGCCACGGGCGAGCCAATCCCGGGCGACTACCCGGTGTGGCTGGCGCCGCGGACCTTCCTCGGCGGCGTGACCATCGAGCTGGGGCGGTAGGGGATCGGGGGATCAGGACTCGGGATTCGGGACGTAATAGAATGCCCTCGGCTGGGAACCGGGGCATCATGCGCATCGAGCGGATCGAGCTGAGGCACGTCAGGCTGGCGCTCGCCACGCCGTTCGTCACCTCGATGGGCGTCAAGCAGGACGAGGAGCACATCATCGTCCGGGTGGACGCCGAGGGAGTAACGGGTTGGGGCGAGTCGGTGGCCGAGGCGACGCCGTTCTATACCTACGAAACCACCGGGACGGCCTGGCACATCCTGCGCGACTTCCTCGTCCCGGCCGTCCTCGGCCGTAACCTCTCCTCGGTGAACGAGGCGATCGCCCTCAACGCCCGGGTTCGCGGTCACCTGATGGCGAAGGCGGGCCTCGAGGCGGCCTTGTGGGACGCCTTCGCCAAGTCGGCCGGTGTCTCGCTCTCGAAGATGCTGGGCGGCGTGCGTGAGCGGATCGAGGTCGGCGTCAGCATCGGCATCCAGCCGACGTCCGGGGAGCTGTTGACGAGGATCGCGGGCTACCTCGAGGAAGGCTACCGCCGGGTCAAGATCAAGATTGCGCCGGGATGCGACGTGGCGCTCGTGAAGGCGGTGCGACGCGAGTACCCCGACATCCCGTTGCAGGTGGACGCCAACTCGGCGTACGGGCTGGACGACATCGCGGTCTTTCGCGCCCTGGACGAGGAGCGCCTGCTGCTGATCGAGCAGCCGCTGGCACACGACGACATCTACGAGCATTCGAAGCTGCAGCGCCAACTGAAGACCTCGATCTGTCTCGACGAAAGCATCCACTCGCTCGCCGACGCCCGTGCTGCGCTCGAGCTTGGGAGCTGCCGCGTGATCAACATCAAGCCGGGGCGCGTCGGCGGGTTCACCGAATCGAAGCGGATCCACGACCTCTGCGCCTCGCGCGGGGTGCCCCTCTGGCACGGCGGCATGCTCGAATCCGGCATCGGCCGGGCAGGGAACGTCGCCCTGGCCTCGCTGCCGAGCTTCAGGCTCCCGGGTGACATTTCCGCCAGCCGGCGCTACTACAGGGAGGACATCGTTTCGCCCGAGTTCGAGGTGGCGCCGGACGGGACGATGGCGGTGCCGGCCGGCCCGGGAATTGGCGTCGAGGTGGTGGCCGACCGTCTTGAAAGAGTCACCCTCCGCCGCGAAGTGTTCCAGTAGCCCCGTGGCACCGGCGTCCCGCCTGCGTGGACCACCTTCACTTCCCGCCACGGCCGAGGACGTCGTATTCCAGGAAGAGCGTGCCCGTCTTCGGGTAAACCCGGTGGGCCCGAAGCTTCAGCGTGAGGCGCGGGCCGGGCGCGGGGAGCAGCCGAATGCCTCCCCCGAGCGCCACGGGAACGATGGCGACGTCGACGCCGTCCACCAGCCCGGCCTGCGCCAGCTCGCGAGACAGCTCGCCGCCTCCCCAGAGCCAGATTGGTTTGCCGTCCGACTCTTCCTTCAGTCTCCGCATGTGCGCGACGGCGTCGCTGGCGAACGTGACGCCGTTGCGGGATCCCTCCGCCAGCGTCCGCGAGTACACGTAGGTCGGCAGCGAGGGCCCCGGCGGCGCGCCGGCCGTGGTGAACACCTCGTACGAGCGCCGGCCCATGACAATGGCACTGAACCCGTCGTACAGCGCCGCGAAGTCGATGTCCGGATCGACGACGATCCAGTCGTACTCGCCCTTGGGTCCGGCGATGCAGCCATCGAGGCTGGCGGCCACGGAATAGCGGAGTTGTCGCATGTTCCACTCCCTGGCGATGACCGGGTTCTTTTGCGTGGGAGTGTAGAGAATGCAAACCCGCGGCCCTGGGTGGCCGTCGTGTGGACGTGGGGCTGGCACCTCGCCGGTCCCCGTGTTTGCGGCGTCAGGATCCCCGCTGCGCCTTCCGCGCCCACTTGAGCCGGGTATACGCGATGCGGAAGCCATGGCGCTCGGCGTTGCGCTGCGAGGCGCTGCCGGGCGCGGCGCCCATCATCGCGAGGTCGCACCCGTGATCGGCGGCGAAGCGCAACCGGGCGGCAAGCAGCGCGAGCTGCGCCCCGCGCCGCCGGCCCGACGGCACCGTGCTGGCGCCGGCCAGCAGCGCGACGCCATCGTGGATGCTGAGGGCGCCAGAGGCAATCGGCGCGCCGTCGAGAGTGGCGAGGAAGCCGTACGTGTGCGCCCGTTCAACGGTGACCTGCCCGACATCCTTCATGAAGCCGGCCAGCTCGGGGTACTCGCTCCATCCCTCGGCGGCAACCCGGGACCAGAGGTCGTACTCGGCTGGCCCGACCAGGCGCACCGCCACGCCTCGCTGCTCTTCCGCCTCTCTCGCCTGCTCGCCGGCCGGGCAGGGGCTGAGGGGCCGGTACAGGATGCTCGTGAACTCGAGCGGGCAGTAGCCGCGCTCGTGGAGCAACGGAAGCAGCTGCGGGTCGGCCAGCGGGCAGATTTCGTGCAGGACAGGCGCGCCGCGCTCGGCATAGAAGGCTTCGATGGTGTCCAGGTCGCCGGGCCGCGCTGGCGCGGACATCCCGAGACCGAAGGTCTGCGTGAGCGGCGAGTCGACGCCATCGAACATCGCCCACGCACCCCCGACCTCAATCCACGCCGCACCACGCCCGGGGTCGAGCCGGGCCCGTGACGCAACCGATTCCACGTTGGCCAGCCCCTCGGCCCGCTCGAGCCGGCGGGCGAGCGTGAGGTCGGAGAACATGCAACCAGTTAAGCACAGACGGTCGGGATTCGGGATTCGGGAATCGGGAGACCGGAGCAAGAATCGCCGAACAGCGAGTGGGGAAAGGGAGCGCGGGGGAGGAGCGTGGGGGCAGGACGCTCCGAAGCTTACTTCGCCTTCTTGGTCGTCGCCTTCTTCACGGTCTTGGCCTTCGCGACGCCCTTCTTCGATCCGCAGCACGCCATGGGGATCCTCCATCGTTCGACGCGGCGTCATGCCGCGCGGACGTGCGGATTCTACATCACGTGGGGCGTACCAAGAACGGGACGTCGTTCACTCCCGAGGGCCGTACCGGAAGCGTGACGTTCTTCACCTCTCCGGTACGGCCCCATCTTTGTGACGTTCTGCACGCTTTGGGTACGGCCCCTGGCTCTGCTAGGCTGGTTCCAGGGTTCCCGGCAAGAACAACGGAGGGGCGATGACCTGGCTCTTCAAGGAAGAACCGGCCCACTACGGGTACGACGCGCTCGAACGCGACGGCCGGACGGTGTGGTCGGGGGTGAAGAACCCGCTCGCGCAGAAGCACCTGCGCGAGGTCAAGAAGGGCGACCGCATCCTCTACTACCACACCGGCAGCGAGAAGGCGATCGTCGGGGACGCGGCGGCGGTCACCGACGCCTACCCCGCCCCCGGCGATGATTCGGGCAAGGCGTTCGTGGTGGACGTCGTCCCGAGGCGGCGATGGCCTCGCCCGGTGACGCTGGCCGAGATCAAGGCGGCGCGCGCCTTCGCCCAGTTCCCTCTGGTCCGGATGCCGCGGCTTTCGGTGATGCCGGTCGGCGACAAGGAGTTGCGGGAGCTGGAGAAGCTTGCCGCAAGCCACCCGCGCAAGGAGTGACCGATGGCCCTGAACCGACGACAGTTCCTGGCTGCCGCCTCGGCAGCCGTTGCCGCCACCACGCTCGACCCGCGCACCCTGCTGGCCCAGGCCGCCGCGCAGGCGCCGCCCGAGACGGCCTTCAAGCCGCTTCGCGGCGGCGTGGGCATCTTCACCGGGCAGGGAGGCACCATCGGGTGGTTCGTGGACCAGGACGGCGCGCTGGTGATCGACTCGCAGTTCCCCGCCACCGCGAAGATCTGCCTCGACGGCGTGCAGCAGCGGATGCAGGCCAGCGGCAGTGACGGTGGCAGCGGCAGGCTGATCGACTTCCTGGTGAACACCCACCACCACGGCGATCACGTCGCGGGCAACGGCGTGTTCCAGCCGGCCGTCCGCAAGATCCTGGCGCACGTCAACGTGCCGAAGCTCCAGAAGGAGGTCTCTGAGCGCCGCGGGCCGGGCGCGCCCGATCCCTCCATCCCGCTGGTGGTGGCCAACGCCACCTTCGAGAAGACATGGCGCCAGGAGATCGGGCGCGAGGTGTTGGAGCTGCGCTACTACGGGCCGGCCCACACCGGCGGCGACGCCGTGGTGATCCTCGAGAAGGCGAACGTCGTGCACATGGGCGACCTCGTCTTCAACCGGATGCACCCGTTCATCGACCGCCCGGCAGGAGCCTCGATCGCCAACTGGATCACGATGCTCGACCGCGTGCCTGCCGACATGCCGCGGGACACGACCTACATCTTCGGGCACGGCAACCCGAAGTTCGGCGTGATCGGCACGAGCGCCGATCTCAAGCACATGCGCGACTACCTGGCGGCGCTGCTCGACTTCGTGCGGGCCGAGATGAAACGGGGCCAGCCGCGCGAGGCGGTCGTCAAGCTCACCCAGCCGCTCGAGGGGTTTGGCGACCACGGCCCGCTGATCGAGCGCGTGCTCGGGCCGGCGTACGACGAGCTGGCGGCATCGTAGGCAACGACGGGTCGCGGCAGGAGCAAGCTGGATTCCTGCTCCTGCCCGCGGCCTTCACAGGCGGGACGCCCGTCCCACCGGATGCTGCCGCTGCTCAATCTCAATTCCCCATTGCAGTACAATCCCTGCTCCCGCCCCCTGCAGGAGTCGCGCATGTCGTCACACGTCCGCCTGGCGGTCGCCTGTGCGATCGCCGTCGTCACTCTTTCGAATCCCGCACGGCTGAACGGCCAGGAGCAGTACGACCGCACCACGCTCATCCCGGCGAAGACGCTGGCGGCGATCGCCAACGAGGTCTCGGGCGCGCAGGCGCTCAACCACGTCATCGACATTGCCGGCTACGAGCGCGATCGCAAGGCGTCGGAGTACGGCGAGGGCGTGCCGCGCGAGGCCGAGGTGGTTGCGGCCATTGCCCGGGAAGCCGGCCTGTCTGCGGTCGAGATCCTGCGGCCAGCCGGCGAGCCGCGCATGCAGTGGGACGGTGAGGAAGGGGAACTGTGGATCGAAGAGCCGGTCGCGTCGCGCCGCCTCCTGACCCGCTACCGCGACGTGGCCGCCACGCTCGCCCCCAACTCCCTCACCACCGACGTGACCGCCGACCTCGTGTTCGTCGGCCGCGGCGACCGCGAGAGCGACTACGCGGGCAAGGACGTCAAGGGGAAGATCGTGCTCGGCTGGGGCAGCCTGGGGGCGATTCACTCCATGGCGGTCACGCGCTACGGCGCGGCCGGCGCCATCAGCTACGGCGTGAGCAGCGGAAAGCCGGTCGACCGGCCCGATCAGATTGCCTGGTCCAGCATCGGCGCCTTCCCGCCGGACGGTGAGAAGACGGGGCTGTCGCGGACGTCATGGTTCGGGTTCAACCTGTCGCACCGGATGGGCATGCAGCTCCTGGACCTCCTCGACAAGGGGAAGGTGCGGCTGCGTGCGAAGGTGCGGGCCTCGCAGTACCCCGTGCAGCTGCCGATCGTCACGGCGACCATCCCGGGCGACGGCTCCCTCGCCTCCACCGGCAAGGACGAGGTCGTCTTCGTCGCCCACCTGTTCGAGGGGGCCACCAAGCAGGGAGCCAACGACAACACCAGCGGTGTCGCGGTGCAGCTCGAGATCGCGCGGGCCTGGATCGCCCTCGTGAAGAGCGGCGCTCTGGCCGCCCCGAAGCGGACCATCCGCTTCCTCTGGGTGCCCGAGATCTCCGGGACCATGGCGTACCTGCGCGAGCACCGGGAAGAAGCGCTGCGGATGCTCGCGGCCGTCAACATGGACATGGTCGGGGCGAACCAGACGCTGCACAAGAACAGCGCGAACCTGGCCGTCACGCCGTTCAGCCTGCCCAGCTTCGTCAACGACGTCGGCGCGCAGTTCGTCGAGTGGGTGGGCGACACCAACCGCGAGAAGGTGCACAACCGGCGGATCGCCTACGCGTTCCAGAACCCGATGATCGACCCGCGCGGCTCGCAGGACCCGTTCCGCTTCTCGGTGGACAAGTTCTACGGCGCCACCGACAACCAGCCGTTCGTGGACTACAACCCGCGGATTCCCACCATCTCGTTCGACAACTGGCCCGATATCGCGTACCACACCAGCGAGGACTCGCCTTCGGTGCTCGACGCCACGCAGATGAAGCGGATGGCGTTCATCGGCCTGGCCATCGGGCACGTGCTGGCCACCGCCACCCCGGCCGACGCGCCGGCCATCGCGAGCCTCAGCGCCGCGTTCGGCCAGCGGCGGCTCGGCGACTACCTGTCGATCGCGATGATGCGGATGGCTGAGGCCACCACTGCCGAGGCGCTCCATTCGGCCTACAAGGAGGCGCTGACGAATGTGCGCTGGTCGTACTGGCGCGAAACGGAACAGGTGCGGTCGGCAAAGGTGCTCACCACCGGCGACGCACAGCTGACCCGGCACGTCGAGGCCATTGCGAACGCGATGGCGGCCGGCGAGGCGGTTGACCGGAAGCGCGTCGAGGCAGCCTACGTGGGACGGGCCGCCGCGATCGGTGTGTCGCCCGTGCTGTCGCCCGCCCTGACGCCGGACGAGCAGGCCGCCGCCCGCCTGGTGCCCGTGATGAAGCCGGTGGATCCGTCGGCAGCCCCGCTCTTCGGCGGGCCCCGCGGCCGGGCTTCGCAAGGGCCTCCGCCGCCGCTGACGGGGTACTACGCGAGCGAGGCCAGGTCGCTGGCCGACGGCACGCGCAGCATCCTCGACATCCACGGCGCCATCAGCACCGAGTTCGGCCCGGTGCCGCTCGAGCGGGTCGTCGAGCATTTCAGGACACTGGAAAAGGCGGGCACGCTGACCATCAGCGACAAAGGAACCCCCAAGCGGTAGCCGGCAGGCCGTGGTGAGCGGAGGGCGGCCGCAAGGGCCGCCCTCGGACCGCCGCTGCCGGTCTTCCGTGCGAAGATTGAGCCATGCCTCCTGCGCTCACCCCGCCAGACCGCCGCCGCCTCGAGGCGCTGGAGCGGTGGGCCCACGTGCTCGACGCCGCGTTCGGCATCCCGGGCACTCGCATCCGCTTCGGCATCGACGCGCTGCTCGGGCTGATCCCCGGCGCCGGCGACGCGCTCGCCGGCTTCTTCTCCGCTGCCATTCTCCTGCAGGGTGCCCGGTTTGGCGTCCCGCGCGTCGTTCTCGTCCGGATGGTCTTCAACGCGCTCGTCGATGTGGTGGTCGGCGCCGTCCCCTTGCTCGGCGACCTCTTCGACGTCGGCTGGAAGGCCAACCTGCGCAACGTGCGGCTGCTCGACCGTTTCATCGTCCGGGGCCAGCGCACGCCAACGCGCGGCGACTACCTCTTCGTCGCCGTCCTCCTGGTCGTTCTCGTCGCGATCACTGCCCTGCCGCTGGTCGCGGTGTCGGTGCTGGTGGCGTACCTG
>JARKSS010000158.1 GCA_029974175.1 Vicinamibacterales bacterium | reverse complement strand
GGCACGCCGCAGACCGCGGACAGCGAGGTCCTGACCTACATCGAGGCTCCTGATTTTCTGCGTGGCGCCCTGGCAGCGATCCTGCGCGGATGTCACATCGTGCAGTCCCTGGAGCAGGCGTCCGCGATCGTCGGGCAGGATCCGCAGGCGTTGGTCGCCACTGTGGACGGCCGGGTGCTGGGTCGCGGGACCGCGGGTCAAGGAAGCGAAGCGGGGAACGTCATCGCTTTGCGCAACGCCCTCGAACAGGCCACTGAGGAACTGGTGTCGACCGAGGCGTGCTGGCAACGCGCTGTCGATCATCTCTCCCGTGTCGAGGCCCAGTCCGCCCTCGCCCGGCAACACCGCGACGATGTTCGCGCCGAGGCCGCGCAGGAGCAGGCGCGCGCTGCGGCGGCCGCCGAGCGTGACGTGCACGTCCGCCAGAGGGCAGCGGCCACGGCGCGGCGCCTCGAACAGATCACCGCGGAGCGTGACGAGGTCTCGGCCGCCCTGCAGGCGCAGATCACCGACCTGGAGAACGCGCGCACTCACCTCGCCGAGTTGACGGCCGCCGGTGCGCCGAGTGTGGATCGCACGGCTCTGGAGGACCTGCTGGCCGCGCAGGAGCGGGCCCGGCATGCCCATCACGAGGCGAGCCTGAACGCCCGCTCGGCACAGGAACGTCACCGCGCCCTGCAGACCCGGCACACCGAACTGCAGGAGCAGACCGCGCAGGCCCACGAGGCGGTGGCGGCGGCCGCGCGGCGCCGGATCGAGCGGGAGCAGGCCCTGGTCACCCTTGGCCGCCTCGATGCGGTGGCTCGCCGTGGGGCCGCGCTGGTCGAGGCCGACGCGCGCACCTCTGAACAGCACCTCAGCGATCTGGAGAGCGAGCAGGCGACCCTGCAGGAGCGGCACACCCAGGCCCGCACGGCGGCACTGGAGCTGGCCGGGGAAGTCGATCGCCTCACACTCGATGTCCATCGCGACGAGGTGCTGCGTGCGGGCAAGCGCGCCACGTTGGAGCAGCTGACGGAGAAGGCCCTGGAGGAGTACGGCTTGACCGTCGACGACCTGGTGGCCGAATACGGGCCGGAACAGATGATCCCCGGGGCCGAGGGCGAGGAGCCCCACGCGTTCGATCGTGAGGTGCAGCAGCGGCGGCTGAAGGAAGCCGAACGCGGCCTGGCTCTGCTCGGCCGGGTCAACCCCTTGGCGCTCGAGGAGTTCGCCGCAATGGAGGAACGTCACACCCATCTGGTGAACCAGATCGAGGATGTGAAGAAGAGTCGCGAGGACCTGCTGGACATCGTGGCTGACGTGGACGCTCGCGTGCAGCAGGTGTTCTCCGAGGCCTATGCGGACGTGGAGCGGGAGTTCGAGTACACGTTCTCCCGCTTG
>JARKSS010000265.1 GCA_029974175.1 Vicinamibacterales bacterium | reverse complement strand
CCGGTCGGCGAGGAAGATCGCGGCGCGCCCGTTCGCCTCGGCCCTGCGGACGCTCGCGAGGAGCGGGCCTTCCACCGCGAGGCCGAGGTGGGCAAGCAGCGACGGACCGCCGGCGAAGAGAGTGCGGCCCGCCACGCGCGCCGATGCTCCCTTGCCCGGGAGCGCCTCGAACGCCTCTGCGGGGGCGATCTCCACCCCCTGCTCTTCGGCGGTGCGGACGATGCCGCGCGCGATCGGGTGCTCCGAGTCGTGCTCGAGCGCAGCGGCAAGGCGCAGGATCTCGCGCGGTTCCAGCCCGGGGCCGGCGGCAACCTCCACCACGCCGAACTCGCCGCGCGTCAGCGTGCCGGTCTTGTCGAACACGACGACCTGGAGCCGTCGCGCTTCTTCCAGGGCGCGGCGGTCGCGCACCAGCAATCCCGACGCGGCGCCAAGCGAGGTGGAGATCGCCACGACGAGCGGGATGGCAAGGCCGAGCGCGTGGGGGCAGGCGACGACCAGCACGGCGACGAGCCGTTCGACCGCGTAGCCCGTGTCGTCGCCGATGGCGATCCAGGCCGCGAGCGTAACGAAGCCGGCGGCGAGGGCGACGATGGTCAGGCCGAACGCGGCGCGGTCGGCAAGCGCCTGCGTGCGCGAGCGCGACGACTGTGCCTGCCCGACGAGGCGCGCGATGCCGGCCAGGGCGGTTTGGTCGCCCGTACCGGTGACCTCGACGCGCACGGCGCCGGAGCCGTTCACGGTGCCGCCGATCACGCGCGAACCCGGCTTCTTCGGCACCGGGTTCGACTCGCCGGTCACCATGGCCTCGTTCACCTTCGTCTCGCCCTCGCGCACGATGCCGTCGGCCGGGACGGCCTGGCCCGGCCGCACCAGCACGAGGTCGCCCTCGCGGAGATCGTCGACGGGCACCTCCTCGAGACGATCGCCGGCAATGCGGGTGGCCACCTCGGGGAGCAGCTTTGCCAGTTCCTGGAGCGCGCCGCTGGCCCTGGCAATCGAGCGCATCTCGATCCAGTGGCCGAGCAGCATGATGGTCACCAGTGTCGCCAGCTCCTCCCAGAGCGGCGTGCCGGGAAAGCCCAGGGTGACGGCGGCGCTGAAAGCGAACGCCACGGTGATGGCGAGCGCCACGAGCGTCATCATGCCCGGCCGGCGGGCGCGAAGCTCGGCCCAGGCGCCGCCGATGAAGACGAGGCCCCCGGCCAGGAAGACGGCCGTACCGAACAGCGGCGCGATCGCCTGCGCCCCGGGAATTGCCGGCGGCGTGTAGCCGAGCGCGCGCGGCAGCATGTGGCCCCAGACCAGCGTCGGGACCGTCAGCGCGAGGACGAGCCAGAAGCGCCGGCGGAACAGGTCAACGCTGTGGCCGGCATGCTGGTCGTGGTTGGCGTGCTCCCGGCGTCCGGCGCCCGCTCCGCCTGAACCGTGAGCGGAGTGCGGATGTGCTGAAGCGGGGTGCCGGTGTCGAGGGTGATGGTGGACGTTCCCGCCGGAATAGCGACCGGAGTCAGCGTGGGGTGGCCGCGGACTTGGCCTGCCGGTGCCGCGAGCGAAACGAGCGTGTGGCGATGGGCTTGGCACGCCGGTGCCGCGAGCGGAGCGAGCGCCTGGCGAAGGAGGCCGGGTCGGTCGAGGCATGCGAAGGGCGGAGCATGGGCCGTTCCAGGCCGTCCGTGAAGGCGCCAGCCGGGCCTTTGACGTGATGGTCGCCGTAAGGTAGGATTAGAAGTTCTCGCCGGTGGGCCTGTAGCGCAGTTGGGAGCGCGCCTGAATGGCATTCAGGAGGTCACGGGTTCGACTCCCGTCAGGTCCACCAATTTCAACCCGCATTGCGGCTGGCCGACGCGTGACAGACGCCAGCTCCTGCACTGTTTCCCACTCGTCAACCTGCCTCGCCTAGCGCTGTGCACCCGCAAGGCAGGCTGACTACACGCCCTTTGGCCCACCGCCCGCCGCGGCTCCGCATCTTCACGCACCGCGGGACAACCACCTTACCGCACGTACTTGTTCAGGTGGGCGAGTGTCCGATCCCAGGCCAGCTTCGCCGCCTCCGCGTCGAACCGCGGCGTCGTGTCGTTGTTGAAGCCGTGCTGGGTACCGGGATACAGGAACCGCTCGCAGCGGACGTTGGCCGCCTTCAGCGCCGCCTCGAACGCGGGCCAGCTGGCGTTGATCCGCTCGTCCTTCTCCGCCGAGTGCACCAGGAGCGGGGCCTTGATCCTCGGCACGTCCTCGACGTTCGGCGCGCTGCCGTAGAAGGCCACGCCGGCCGCGAGACCGGGCAGGCGCGTCGCCAGGTAGTTCACCATCCCCCCGCCGTAGCAGAAGCCCACGGCGCCAACCTTGCCGTTGGTCTCGGGGCGGGCCTTCAGCCACTCGAACGCGGCGACGAAGTCCTCGCGCGTCCGGGACTGGTCGAGCTTCGCGAACAGCTCGCGCGCCTTGTCCTCGTCGCCCGGGTAGCCGCCGAGCGGAAAGAGCGCGTCAGGGGCAAACGCGACGAAGTTCTCCACCGCCAGGCGTATGTTGGCCGGTTTTGGCCGGGAAAAGATGTTGACACTTCCAAAGGCCCGGAAAAAATATTTTTTCCGGGCCTTTTTACATGTGTTTTGCCGGTGCGTTCCGGCCGGTTTGATACAGGCTGAGCTGCCGTGCATGAAGGT
>JARKSS010000260.1 GCA_029974175.1 Vicinamibacterales bacterium | reverse complement strand
AAGACCGGTGTCATCGTCGGCGTCGCCAACAAGCGGTCGATTGCGTGGGCGATCGCGCAGGCCGCTGCGGCGGCGGGCGCGCGGCTCGCTCTCACCTACCAGGACGAGCGCCTACGCGAGAACGTCGAGGAACTGGCGGCGTGCCTCCACGAGCCGCTGATTCTCCCCTGCGATGTTGCCAGCGACGAACAGATCGGCCTGCTCTTCGACCGGGTGGGGGAAGCGTTCGGCGGCGTGGATTTCCTCGTTCACGGCGCCGCGTTCGCCCCGCGCGCCGAGCTGACCGGTCCCTTCGTGCAGACCTCGCGCGAGGGGTTCCGCATCGCGCTCGACGTGAGCGCGTACTCCCTGAACGCGCTCGCACGAGGCGCGCTCCCCTGGATGGAGCGCAACGGCGGCGGAAGCATCCTCACGCTCACGTACCTCGGCAGCCAGCGGGTCTTCCCGAACTACAACGTGATGGGGGTGGCGAAGGCGGCGCTCGAGGCGGCGGTCCGGTACCTGGCCTGGGACCTCGGACCCCGCAACATCCGCGTGAACGCCATTTCGGCCGGCCCGATCAAGACGCTTGCGGCCTCGGGCATCTCGGGTTTCAGCGACATCCTGCAGGTCTACCGCGACCGGGCGCCGCTTCGGCGCAACATCGAGGCTGCCGAGGTGGCCACTGCTGCCGTGTTCCTGCTGGGGTCGGCCGGGCGGGGCGTCACGGGCGAGATCCTGTCGGTGGACGGCGGTTTCCACGCCATGGGACTGTAGCCGACCTGGGCATTGACGCTGCCGCAGGCTCAGGCACCCGCTTTGCACAGCTCGGCAGGGGAGGTTCCGAGATGAGGACGACCCGTCGGCTGGTACTTGCCCTTCTCGTGGTGGCGCTCGCCTCGCCGCTTGCCTTCACGGCGTGTGGCGGCAAGTCGGTGGGTGACTCGATCGACGACGCGACGATCACGACCCGCGTGAAGACCGCCCTGCTCAACGACCCCAACGTCGGCGGGCTCCGGATCGACGTGGACACGACGTTGGGGGTGGTGACCCTTTCGGGCGTGGCGAGGACGCCCGAGGAGGAGCAGCAGGCCATTGCCATCGCCCGCCGGATCCCGGGCGTGAAGGACGTCAGGTCAACGCTGGTGGTGAACCCGAAGTGAGAGAGGGCTTCCCTCACCCCGCCCACTGCTCGGTCCTCGTGCTCGAGACGCCAAGGGCGGCGAGCACGCGGGGGATCTCTTCGACCAGCGAGTCGGGGCCGCATACGAAGGCAAGCGTGCGCGCTCCAACCGCGAGGGGGGCGAGGTGCGGCGCCGCGATGCGGCCGCGGACGCCCTGCCACCCCGGCGGCGCTTCGCGCGTGACGCTTTCCACCAGCCTGATTCGCCCCTGCCGCGCCAGCGCCCTGAACTCGTCGGCGTACGACAGCTCCTCGGGGCTGCGCGCGGCGTGCACCAAGGCGACGCGCGCCCCCGGTCCCGTCGCAAGCACCTGGACCAGCATCGACCGAATCGGCGCAATCCCGGTCCCGCCGGCCACGAACAGGAAGTCGGCGTCCGTGAGGCCGGCCGGAAGCGTGAAGGTGCCGGCGGGACCCTCGACGGCGAGGCATCGGCCGGGGGCGAGCGAGGGCAGGTGCGGGCCGGGGCTGCCGTGTTCGTCCACCTGGATCAGGAACTCGAGCTCCCCGGCGGCGGCGACTTCGGTGGGGGCCGAGGCGATCGAGTACGGACGGCGATCGTCGGCCCCCGGCTGGCCGAGCAGGACGTACTGGCCGGCCAGGAAGTCGAACGGTCGTCCGCCGAGGTCGAGACGGATTGCCAGGTTCCGGGGGGTTGCCCGGCGGCTTGCGGAGATCGGCAGCGTCAGGAGGGGCACCCTTCGATCTTACCGTGCCGTGGCGCCGGGCGCCGTTCAGCCGACCTTGGCGAAGGGGCGCACCTTCTCGACGGCCACCGGGGCGACCTCGGGCGCGTCGATCGACGCTGCCTCGCGCACCGCGTGCCGGCTCCCCGCGTGCCGGCGTCCCCTCTTGTCGCGGTACATCCGGCCGTCGGCGGTGGCGAGCAGGGCTTCGTAGGTTTCGCCGTCCTGGGGGAAGACCGCCGCGCCGATGCTGACGCTGAGCCGGATGGTCTGGCCGCCGTCAAGCTGCAGCACCAGGCTGTCAACCGCCTGCTGCAGCTCGGCGCGCTTGGCCTCGGCCTCTTCGAACCCGCAGTCGGCCAGCACCACGATGAACTCGTCACCCGCATACCGGACGCAGATGTCGTAGGGGCGAATGCCCTCGCGGAGCACGCGCGCCACCTCGCGCAGGGCGCGGTCGCCGGCATGGTGGCCGTAGGTGTCGTTGATGTCCTTGAAGCGGTCGAGGTCGAGGACGAGGATCGACACCTGGGTGCGAAGCCGCTGCGCGCGTGACAGCTCGCGTCCCAGGTAGTTGAACATGAAGCGGGTGTTGGGGAGACCGGTCAGCGGATCGCTCAGCGATGCCTCGCGGGTCTTCTCGAACACGATCGAGTTCGAGATGGCGGCCGCGGCCTGCTCGGAGATCCGCTCCAGCAGGCGGCGGTGCTCCTCGCGGTAGAAGTCGGGGTCGGTGTGGTAGACCGACAGCGTCCCGATGACCTCGCCGGCGCAGATGAGCGGGCACACCAGCGCGGCGCGCAGCGAGGGAGGCGCCGGTGCCAGGTCGGCGGTTTCGAAGTCGGCGGCAGGCCGGGCGTTCACCAGCGGCCGCCGGTTGCGTGTCACCCAGCCGGCCAGCCCGCTTCCGACCGGCACCGACACGCGACGCAGGTGGTCGGCATCCACGCCGGTCGCGAACCGGCACCGGAGCGTCTCGTCGTCTTCGCGAACGAACAGCGCGCACGCCGAGAAGGGCACCAGGGCGGACAGCTTTGCCGCGAGCAGCGACATCGTGTCGGCCACGCCGAGGCTCGACCCGAGCGCCTGCGCCATGTCGTAGAGGGCGTAGATCTCCTGGTGCGCGCGCGCGATGTTCGCGAAGGCCGACTGCTCGCCGCTCTCGAACAGCCGGCGGCCGCAGGTTGGCGCCACCACGGGCACCGGCACAGAGGGGGGATCCTGCTCGTCCGGCAGTCCCGGCAGCAGCTCGAGGAACGCCTGCACCAGTCGTGGGTCGAGCGCACGCCCGGCTTCCTGCCGCAGCATCGCTACCGCCAGCTCGCGCGAGACGCCCTTGTGATAGGGCCGGTCGCGCGTCATCGAGTCGAAGTAGTCGGCCACCGCCAGGATGCGCGCGCCGAGCGGGATGTCGTCACCCCGAAGTCCGAGCGGGTAGCCCTTCCCGTCCCATCGCTCGTGGTGGCAGAGCACCAGCTGCGCCACCGGGTAGGGGAACGGCACGTGCTCGATGATCTCGAACCCCACCTGCGGGTGGATGTGGATCTTCTGGAACTCCTCGTCGGTCAGCGGTCCCGGCTTCGACAGGATGTGTTCGGGCACCGCCAGCTTGCCGATATCGTGAAGAAGCGCCGCGGTCGTGACGCCCAGCACATCGTCCGAATCCATCCCCATCCGCTCGGCCAGGGCTGCAGCGAACCGCTGGACACGGCGGATGTGGGACGAGGTTGTCTTGTCCTTGGCGTCAATGGCCAGCGCCAGCGCTTCGATGGTCGCCAGGTTGACGTCCGAGCGCAGCCGTTCGCGGCGGGCCAGCTCGGCAAGCTGCCGCGACTGCACACGGCAGCGCTTCCACGCCGCGAGCGCCAGGGCAAGCGCACAGAAGCCGTACAGGGGGCGTTCGGCCGCGAACGCCCAGGCCGACGCCGCCGCCGCCGCCCCGCCGGCTGTGTAAAGGGCCGAGGGCGCGAGCAGGCTCCTCCACCACTTGCGGGTCCCTGCCACTGCGTCCCGAATCCCACCGGCGAGCGTTTTCGACATGGTCTTCACTGCCCACTGATGAGGCAATTTCGCTGCCGGTTGGGCTTGCACCCGGTCCTGACTCCTAACCTCATTGAAAAGAGACAGTTACGGTGATGGCCGGGCCGAACTCCCGCCCCAAGTCCAGCGACGAGGTGTGCCGAGGCGGAACAGGCGCGCGCGGGTGCTTCTGCTAACTGACTTGGCTGGAATGACTTAGATGGCGCCCGCAGGAGTCCCGTTTCGAGACATCGAGAGATCGCCAGTTTTGCTGGGAAATCGCTAGGCGGTGCGGAGGTTTGCCCTGTTCCTGGACAGCAGGGCGCGGGCCTGCCGTTCGAGCCCGTACTCGGTGATCTTGCGGTAGAGGGTGCCGCGGCTGATGTCGAGTACCGTCGCGGCTTCCTTCTTGTTCCAGCCCGTGGCCTCGAGCACCTTGACGATGTGGGCGCGCTCGACCTCGCGGAGCGAGGCGAGGCGGGCGGTAGCGGGGTCGGTCGGCTCGGCTCCCGCGTGCAGGAAGTCCACGTCGCACCCGCGGATGATGCGGCCCGGCGCCGAGAGGGCGGCGCGCGACACGGTGCTCTCCAGCTCGCGGATGTTTCCCGGCCACGGGTACGCGGTCAGCGCGTCGAGCGCCTCGCGCGAAAAGACCTTGGAGTCCACCGGCAGGCCGTTGCCGGCGCAGTAGCGGGCGAGGAACCGCTGGGCCAGCACCGGGATGTCCACCTGCCGCTCGCGCAGCGAGGGGAGGCGGATGGCAAAGGCGTTCACGCGGTAGTACAGGTCCTCGCGGAACCGTCCCTCTCGCACGAACTGGTCGAGCGGGCGGTTGGTGGCGGAGATCAGGCGGAAGTCCACCTCGATCGTGCGGTTGCCGCCGAGCCGTTCGAACCCGCGATCCTCCAGGGCCCGCAGCAGCTTTGCCTGCGAGACGATCGAGAGGTCGCCGATCTCGTCGAGGAACAGCGTGCCGCCGTTGGCCAGCTCGAGGCGTCCGGGCTTGCGGTCGTGAGCGCCGGTGTAGGCGCCCTTCTCGTGACCGAAGATCTCCGACTCGAACAGCGTGTCGGGCAGCGCCGCGCAGTTGACCGCCTGGAACCGGCCGTTGCCGCGGCGGCTCAGCTCGTGGATCATCCGCGCGACCACTTCCTTGCCCGAGCCGGTGGGGCCGAGGATGAGGACGGCGATGTCCGACTTGGCGGCTGTGCGAATCCACTCGAAGACGATCAGCATCTTCTCGTCGCGGCCGATCATCTCGCGAAAGCGCTGCACGGATGGCGACTGGTCCTCGGTGCTGACGGTGGCCCGCCGCTCGAGGAACTCGTCGAGCAGTTCGGCTGCGGCCTCCTGCTCGGGCCGCCCGGCAATGTAGCGGGGCGGGTGGCCCGTCAGCCGCCGCACGACGCCGAAGTTCGTCAGCTCGCTGACGCAGTTCTCCACGTCGAGGCGCATCCGCCCGAACACCTGCATCAGTGAATCGACGTCGAAGACCTCGTCGGGGCGCGAGTGCATGAAGCGGAGGATGCCGGCGCGCAGCGGCGACTGGACCAGCGTGCGGAAGCGCGTCGAGATCTCGCCCATGGACCGCGTGGGGCGAGGCCGCGGGAGAGGATCGCGCCGTACGGGAAAGCTGCCAAAGTCAGACGCCACGTCAGTGAGCCGGAACCGTGCCGGCTCCCTGACTATCGGCTCGAGGGCGGTGCGGCAACAGTTCCGGGCGGCGGCGCGGCCGGCGGCGCCTGCGGGGGGACGCGGTAGTAGGCCGACTGGTACTGCTCGATGAGGGCCTTCATCCGCACCGCATCCTTCTTGCTGTGACCGTGGCAGACGATCGGGTTGGTGCCGCCGCTGGTTTCGATGACCACGTCCGAGAACATCAGGTTCGTGTCGATCCGGACCGAGGCGACGTGTGCCAGGTGGATCGTTTCCTCGACCTTGCCGACCCACTGCGGCGTGTGGTGGACCACGCTGTGCGGGGCGATCAGCACCTGCGTCGGGAAGAGGCGGTTGCCCCGGCTCAGGCGGCTGGCGCGGAACACGTCACCCGCGGCAAAGGGACGACCCTTTCGGTAGATCCAGAGGCCGACCAGCGCCACGACCGCGAGTACGATGACGGCGGCCGCGATCAGAACCTGCTCGGTGGTCATGCGGCGTATTGTGGGCGCTCGGGCGAGGCGGTTGCAAGGGCCTCCCCGGTGTTCCGGCCGGAGCGAGCCGCGCGGTGCCCGGCGGTGGTCTCCGGGCTACGATGGATGAGGGTATGAAGTCGCTGGCCTCCGAGCTGTCGGCCGTGGCCGAGCGCCTGGCCGGGCAGCCCCGGATGTACGCGGACGCGAACGTGCCGGCCGGGCTCGTGGCCTTCATGCGGGCACGGCTGCGATGGGATGTGCTGTTCGTCACCGAGCACGAGGACCTGCGGCGGCAGCCCGACACCGAGCACTTCCGGCTTGCCGCGAAGCTGCGCCGCACGCTGCTGACGCTCGACCGCGACTACCTGGACGATCGCCGCTTCCCGCCCTCGGCGACCGCCGGCGTGCTGGTGATTGCCGCGCCCGACGAGCAGGGGCTCTCACGCCTGCTGTCCAGGCTCGACCGGGCCATCTTTCGCCCCCGGTCCAGGCGCGGAAAGGCCAAGGGCCGCCCGGCTGCCGTGCCCCTCCCGCTCGAGGGCCGGAAGCTGCACGCCCATCCCGACTGGCGGCCAGGCCGCTGAGCAGGGCCGAACTTTCAGCGGGTGCGCCCCGTATAGGCCAGCAGAGGTCCGAGATGAACCGACAGGCCCTTCGTCCGCTTGCCGCCTCCTTCGCCCTGTGCTCGTCGATCGCGTCGGCCGCCTGCATGGTGTCGGTTGACAGCAGCGAATACACGGCGCGCGAGGAGAAGCGCTTCGAGGTGCCGCAGGGCTTTCCCGACATCACCCTGGTCACCTTCGACGGCAGCATCGAGATCCGCTCGTGGGACCAGCCCGTCGTGCAGGTGGAAGTCGAGAAGCGCGGGCCGAACCAGCAGGTCGCCGAGGCCATCGAGGTGCAGGCCGAGCAGGCCGGCCACGTCGTCACGCTCACCGTGAAGAAGCCGGCCGGTGAGACCCGCGGCTTCCTGCGCCAGTGGCCGACCGCCAGGCTGATCGCCCTGGTACCCCGGCGGGCGAAGATCGCCGCGCGCAGCGGCGACGGATCCATCACCGTGGAACGGGTGGAGGGCGACCTCGACCTCGACACCGGCGACGGGAGCGTCCGCGGCTACGACCTGGCCGGCACGCTCCGCATCCACACGGGCGACGGCTCGGTCCGCCTCGAGCAGGTGTCGGGGGCGCTCGACGTCGATACCGGCGACGGCACCGTCAGCGTTGCCGGCAAGCTGCGGGCCTTGAGGGTGGTGACCGGCGACGGCGGGGTGATGGTTCGGGCCGAGGAAGGCAGCGAGATGGCCGAACCGTGGGAGGTCCGGACCGGCGACGGCGGCGTCCGCCTCGAGATCCCACCGGGGTTTGCGGCAGACCTCGATGCCAGCACCGCCGACGGGCGGGTGCGTCTCGAGGGGGTTGAGGGTGACGCCGACCAGCAGGCGGAGCCAGCCGGCGAGCAGGCCCGCGACGAGCGCTCGCGTCGTGAACTGAAGCGCCAGCTCGGCGGCGGCGGCAAGCTTCTCAGGCTGCGCAGCGGCAGCGGGACGATCACGGTGGCCCGCCTGTAGAGACTACGAGGCTCCCCCTGCCTCGCGCGGCGACCTCGCGCGGTACCTGGTTGGATCCTCCACTCCAGCGGCCGCGAACGCATCGCGCCGTTCCCGGCACTTGCTGCAGGCGCCGCAGTGCATTCCACCCGACGGATTCATGCACGACAGCGTCAGCTCGAACGGCACGCCGAGGTCGGCGCCCAGCCTGATCACATCCTCCTTGTGCATCTGGGAGAACGGGGCGACGACGAGAATCTCGTGATCGAGGCCGAGCGAGGCCGCCCGCCCGATCGACTCGAAGAAGGCCGGCGTCGCGTCGGGGAAGGGGTTGCCGGCCAGCGGCCCGACCGCGATCCGGTTGATGCCCCGCAGCGCGCAGAGCACCGCTGCCTTCGACAGCAGCAGGAGGTTCCGCCCCGGAAGGTACACGTCCTCGTCCGGGGTGTCGTAGGCGGGCGGTGTGCCGCGAAGGGCCCAGTGCGAGCCCGGGTAGACGTCCTGGACATCCATCTGCACGGTCGCGAGCGGCAGGATGGTTGGCGAGGGGCCGAACGAGGCCAGGAAGAGGTCCAGCGCGTGCCGCTCCTCGGCCTCCCAGGCCAGCCCCGACCGGACGTAGACGGGGAGCACGGGGCCCAGGCGGGCCTCGCGGGCCAGGAGAACGGCGCTATCGAGGCCGCCCGAGCACAGGACCGCTATTGCGTTCATGGACCTCCCGCCCTTCGTCTTGCGCGTTCCGCTTTCCGTCCGGCGTTCTTCCTTGTCCGCCTCGCGGTCCCGGTTTTCCGTTTTCCGTTCCCCGTTTGTACAATCCCTTTATGTACTCCGTCACCAAGCGTATCGAGTTCTGCTACGGCCACCGTCTGCTCGATTACGACGGGGTCTGCAAGCACCCCCACGGCCACAACGCCGTCGCGGAGATCGAGGTACGGACCACCTCGCTCGATCCCCGCAACATGGTCGCCGATTTCGGCGACATCAAGCGCGTGGTGAAGGGATGGATCGATCGCGAGCTGGATCACAAGATGATCCTGCGCCGCGACGACCCGCTGGTCGAGCCGCTGCGCCAGCTCGGCGAGCCGATGTTCCTCGTCGACTCGAACCCCACCGTCGAACTGATCGCCCAGCTGATCTGCAACTATACCCGGCAACAGGGTTTCGACGTGGGGGGCGTGCGCGTCTGGGAGACACCGAACGCCTACGCCAGCTACCAGGCCGACTGACGCGATGGGACGATTCGGGCTCGTTGTCTTCGACATCGACGGCACCCTGATCGACTCGATCGGCGACCTCGCCACCGCCGTCAATGCGCTTCTGGCCGAGCGTGGGGCCGGGCCGCTCTCCACCCGGGCGGTGGCGGGCATGGTAGGCGAGGGGGCGCGGCTGCTCGTCGAGCGGGCCATGGCCGCGGCCAATCTCGATGGCAGCGCGGCCGAGGCGCTTCCCCGCTTCCTCGAGATCTACGAGGGCCTTCTCCCCGGCGAGACCAGGCCCTACGAGGGAATTCCCGAGACGCTCGACGTGCTCGGACGCCGTGCGCGCCTCGCCGTGCTGACCAACAAGCCGACCGAGGCAAGCCTGAAGCTGCTCGACGCGCTCGGGCTGATGCCCTTCTTCGCCGAGGTCATCGGAGGCGACGGTCCCTTCCCGCGGAAGCCCGCACCCGACGGCCTGCTGCACCTCGCCTCGAACGCGGGCGTTCTGCCGGCCGGGACGGTGCTCGTCGGCGACTCGACCATCGACGTGCTGACTGCCCACGCCGCCGGGACCGCCGCCTGCATCGCGCGGTACGGCTTCGGGCAGGTGACCTTCGACGAGACCCGCCTGCGAGGGGACGAGCTGGAGGCTGCGTGCCCGCACGACCTGCCCGCACTCTTGCAGGGCTGACCGCGCAGGCCCCTTAAAAGCACGCTGCGGGTGCCCGGCCCCCCCGGGTTACAATCCGCGCTCATGAAGACGTCCCGCCGCCTTGCCATCATCATCGGCTTCCTGCTGCTGGTCGTCTCGGCTCCCCTGGCGGACCGCGGGGTGCAGGAGTGCACGACCGCCATCTTCTCCGGCTCCTCGACGCCGGACGGGCGCCCCATCCTCTGGAAGAACCGCGATACCGACACGCTGTCGAACAAGGTGGTCTTCGTCAACGACAAGCCGCACAGCTACCTGGGCGTGGTCAACGCCGACGACCCCGACGGCCGGATGGTCTGGGGCGGGCTCAACTCGGCCGGTCTGGCCATCGCCAACTCGGTGGCCTACAACCTGCCCCAGCGGGCCGGCGAGCAGGCGGACCTCGAGGGGATCGTGATGGCCGACGTGCTGCGCACGTGCGCCAGGGTGGACGACGTGGAGCGGTACTTTGCGGCCAACCTGGGCCCCGATCTCGGCGCGCAGGCCAACTTCCTGGTGATTGACGCTAAAGGCGGGGCGTCGATCTTCGAGGTCCACAACCACGGGTTCAAGAGGCTCGACGTGACCTCGTCGCCCCAGGGTTACATGGCCAACACCAACTTCTCGCGCAGCGGCGTGCAGGACCAGGGGGCCGGCTACCTCCGCTTCGACCGCGAGACCGCGCTGCTCGAGGCGGCGGCTCCGGGTGCGTTCACCCCCGCCTTCGTGCTGCAGACGCTCGCGCGCGACCTCGGCCACCCGCTGCTCACCAACCCCGCGCGCGAGGAGTGGAAGAAACTCCCCGCCGACCGGCCGTACTGGATTCACACCAACCACACGATCAACCGCAACAGCACCGCCAGCGTCCTCGTCGTCCACGGCGTGAAGCCCGGGCAGGATCCGCGGCTGGCCACGATGTGGGTGATCTTGGGCGAGCCGGTGACCGGGATTGCCGTGCCGCTGTGGGTGGCCGCCGGCGCGCCCCCCGCACCGCTGTGGGAAGGGAAGGAGGCGGCGCTGACCACGGAGGCGTTCCGGCTGAAGGACGTGCTGCGCCCGCTGAAGGCGCGCGAGCGCCGCGAGTACGCCGACCTCGCGCGCCTCGACAATGCATCGGGGACGGGGTGGCTTCCAGACATTCTTGCCGCCGAGCGTGAGACGCTCGACCAGGTCAGCCGGCTGATTGCGAAGAACCCGTCGGCTGCCGAGCTGGCCGCCTTCGAGAAGAACGCTGCCGAGAAGGCGCTCGCGCTGCTGAAGGGCCTCGGGCGCTGAACGACTCGTGCACGGGATCGGATTGACGATCGGGCTCGCCGCGAGGACGCGGCGAGCGCAAAGGCCCTGGAACTCCCCACGCAGGCAACTCCGTATGCGTCCACGTTCTCTCCTCGTCCTCCTCTCCCTGTTGGCAGCCGCCAGCCTCGCGCTCCTGGCCGAGGCGCCGCCCGACCGCTGCCTGGTGCCGCCCCCGATTCGCGATCCGATCCTCGAAGAGGTATCAGGCGAGCGGGCGCACCTGCACGTCCAGATGCTCGCGGCCAACCGCGACCGCCAGGCTTCCGAGTACACGGACCTGTTCTTCGAAACCACCTACATCCGCGACAGGGCGGTCGAGGCCGGCCTGTCAGACGTCCAGGTGGACATCTTCCCGGGGCGTGACACGTGGGACGCCGAGGAGGGCGACCTGTGGATGGTGCAGCCCGAGCGGAAGAAGATTGCGAGCATCACGGCCGTTCCCGCTTCGCTCGCCATCGGCAGCCGCACCTCGGACGTCGAGGCCGAGCTGATGTACGTCGGGGCCGGCCGGGCGGCCGACTACGAGGGCAAGGACGTGGCCGGGAAGATCGTGCTGGGCGCGGCGCCGGTCGGGAGCGTCTTCGGGGCCGCGGTGAACCAGAGGGGGGCCGCCGGGGCGCTCGGCACCGCGAGGACGTCCCTCGAGGGCGAGCCAGCCGGCTACTCGCTCGACCAGGTGGGCTGGTCGAGCGTGTACCCCGCGACCGATCGCGGCGGCTTCGGCTTCCAGCTCTCGCTGCGGCAGTTCCTCGAGCTGCGAAACCTCGTCGAGCGCGGCCAGAAGGTGGTGCTGCGCGCGCACGTCCGCTCCCGTACCTACCCCGGCCGTCAGAACGTCGTCTCGGCGGTCATCCCCGGGAGCGACCCTGCGGCCGGCGAGCTGATCCTCGTTGCCCACGCCTTCGAGACGATTGCGACGCCCGGCGCCAACGACAACTGCACCGGCGTGGGCACGACGCTCGAGGTGGGGAGAACGCTGGCGCGGCTGATCAGGGACGGCGTGCTGCCCCGCCCGCGCCGTACGATCCGCTTCCTCTGGGCCCCGGAGATCTCGGGGACGACCCAGGACATGTTCAAGCACCCCGAGCTGCAGGTGCGGCGCGTCGCGGCCCGGACCTGC